>CAZFCR010000222.1:0-6151 GCA_964517305.1 uncultured Akkermansia sp. | reverse complement strand
GGTGATCCTGTTCCTGATGTTTCGGAGACCGTTGCCGCCTTTTATTACAGTTTCATCAAATCCCTTGCCGTTATCTGTAACTTCAAGCCAAAGCATGTTATTTTCCTTTAAAACCAGGTTGACCGTGACTTCAGTGGCTGCGGCATGTTTTAAAATGTTACTGCAGATCTCCTTAAATACCATCGTGAGGTTGCGGCTGTAATCGAGTTTTAATTTCAGCGGGTTCTTGGGATCAATATGATGGGTGAAAAATAATTCGGTTGTGGTGTCGCTGAAAAGTTCATGGGCAATTTGTTTCAGATGTTCGGCGATCTCAAACAGCCCATCGTTTCTGGAATTCAGCGACCAGATGATGTCGCGCGATCCACTGTACAGTTTCGCTGTATTTTCTTTGATCTGTTTTACGAGGCCGTTCAGTTCAGGATTGTTCTCGTTTATTTTAGACTTTAAAATGTCCGACAACACGGTGATGCGGGTGAGACTGTTGCCAAGTTCATCATGAAAATCTTCGGCGGTGCGCTGACGCAGTTTTAAAAACTCTTCTTCACGGATGCGGGCATGGAGCTCTTTTTCTTTTTGTTTTCTTTTTTGTCTGCCTCTGGTAAACACATACGCGATCATGGCACCCGTGGCGAGTAAAATCAATATGATCAGCAGTTGAAACAAGGGTGTCTGATAAAAAGCTTTTTTTATTTCGAAAGTATAAGTGATCTCGTTGACCGATCGGATGCCGCTTTTGGTAATTCCGGAAACCCTGAGTGTATAAATTCCGGGTGGAAGGCTCGGATAAATTATATCTGGATTATTGCCCGTGCTGTAGGCTTTATCCGCGCCCGCCAGCATGTAACGATAAATTACATCTCCCGGATTGGTAAAAAAGATGGAGCCGAGTTCAAAGGTGAGGTGATTCTGCCGGGAGTTGAGTTTTAATTCTTCGGGTACATCAAACCAGGTGTGTTTGGATTTAAATAAACCGCTGTCACTGATTGGTGTTGAGAACAATTTCACCGACCGCAACAAGATGATGGGCTGGTTTTTTTCGAGACCGCTTTCGCTGGGATTAAAATGAAAGAGGCCTTTGGTTGTACCAAACCACAAACTGTTTTTTCCCGCCCTTAAAATGCTGTTGTGATTGCATTCCATGCCCAGCAGACCGTCGTTGCGGCCATAGTTTTTAATAGATAATACAGTTCCCGCATTATTTAGTTGCAGGTGGCAGATGCCAAAACCCGTGCCTATCCACGCACTGCCTTTATCCGAAACATCAAGGCTGTAAATAAAGTTGCTTGGTAAGCCGGTATCGGTATTATAGGTCACCAGTTTTTTTAATTCTGGCTGGTAACTTAATACGCCTTTGTCTGAAGTGCCGATCCATAGCTGGCCATTTTTGAGCGCCATGCACAATACAGAAGTATTGGCCAGTTGTTCTGCTCCGAATAACGACACCTCCAGCGTGTTTCCGATCTCATAAACACCTTTTGAAGTTCCTGCTAAAATTTTTCCCGGCGAATGCGAAACAAGACTTGTTACAAAATGTTCGTTGACATTTACCTGTTTTATTTTTGACTGGTCAAGCACAAATAAACCTTGGTTGCTTCCGATAAACAGGCGGCCAAGGCTGTCTCTTAAAAAAGTAGTGGCACCATCTGGCACACCGGTCTTGTTCAGCAACGCCGATAGTTCTCTGAATCCCTCTGAGGGCGTGTAATGCCAGATGCCTCTTGTTTGGGTGCCTATCCACAACGAACTATCCCGGTCGGTGTACAGACAATTGATCAGAGCGTCCTTCAAAGCCGGTGGTTGGCCGGGAAGACTGCTGATGGTTTTGTCGGAACCAATTACGTAAAGGCCACCGCCGTAACCTGCCGCGTGAATGCTGGCGTTATTGGCCTGCGCAATGCCCATGATCACAGGGTTGGTGAGACCAGATGATTTATCATAATAGGTGAAAACATTTTCACTGAACTTAAAAATTCCATCTGCATTGGTGGCAAACCAGAGGTTGTTCTCGGCATCCCTGAAAATATGGTTGACTGAATTGTCTGTAAAGCCGCTCTTTTCGTTAAAATGCTGCCATTTGCCGTCCGCAAGCTGATAAGCGCCTTTGTCGGTACCCAGCCATAAGTTGTTCCGGAGGTCTTCGCCCAGGCAAAACACCTGAATATTCTCTCTTCCCTTTGAACGCGGACCAAACTCGGAGAGCGCTCCCGCGTTAAGCCTGAACAATCCTGAGTTCATGGACAGCAGCGTATCATTGCCGGAAGTAATAAAAAAATGCAGGACCGTAAAACGTTCATCGTTGGCAAATTTTTTGTGCAGCGCCGTTTTGTTGCCGTCCAGGCGGTAAATTCCTTTTTTGTAGACATACACGAGCAGATCGCCATTCCGGCACTGGTAAAGCGCGGTAACAATCTCGGCGCTGTCGCCGCTAAGGCTGATCTTTTCGGTGTAACTGCCATTGATCCTGAATAATTGCAGATTAACGAGCGCGTACACCGAACCATTTTTCATTTCCGCGATCTGCTGCACGGTGCCAGGGAAATTCTCGTTGACAGGAATGTTATTGAATGAGCGGCCGTTAAAAACTGAGACTCCATGACTGGTGCCCAGCCACAGGCGGCCCTTCTGGTCGTTGTACATGGTTTTTACACGGTTAGCAACCAGGCCATCTTTCACGGTGTAGGAAACAAAACGTTTGCCATCGAAACAACTGACACCGCCTTCTGTTCCGATCCATAGCTGCCTGTATTGATCCTGGCAAATAAACGAGGCCTGCGACTGAATCAAACCATCTTCAACCGTCCAGTTCACAAAACTGTATTTCTGAGCCGGGCTCAGGAAACAGCTCATCAGCAATATAAAAATCAGTTTAAGATACATTGGCTTAAACGCCTAAATTAAACATTCTGGTTCGTGAAGAACAAATAGCCTTAAACGGCGTAGCGGACTCAGGATAGGTCCTCAGCAGCCGGAAAACAATGGTTCTGCTGACGGCTACGCTGGCTGGTGTTGGGGGGAAGAGAAATTTTTTTTGAGAAAAAATGCTGTGAACTCAATAACCAGGGGCCTAAAAAACGGGGATGCAGACCAGGAAGCCGGAGCTTTGTTGTTTTCACAGGCTGCTCTTTACCCTCGCTTACCGACACAGTGCAGGTGGATGGACTGGCGGCTGTTGGACTCAGTACTTTTGGTGAATCCGGCAGCCTGGCGCCTGTTTTTTGAAGGCACGCATAACCCAAAAGGCTGGTCAAACATACGATGGCAAAAAGACTTGATCTGTTCATTTTTTCAGCTGTTATGCTATAAGCGGGCTTAAGTAAAGTTAAAGAACGGCGTAGTAAAACGATTCACCCCGCTGGGGGGATTTTGTTGTTAATTTTTTTAGCAAATCGCATGAGTTTTTCGCAAAATGTTTAACGAACGTTAATCTCACAACCTTAAGCCGGCTGGGCCCGTTTAACAGGCATATTTCATCGGTGAATAAGAAAAAATGGTCATCGGGGTTTGATTTTTAACCCGCTTTTTCTCACCAGGTTTAAATTTTTTTAGCGTTTTAAGGTAATGAGACACATTTTTCACACATGTCTGATGGCTTTTCGTTTGATAGCCTCAGTAAATGACAAGGAAGCAGAAGGGAACAGGATCAAGATTTTTGAGGCAGACTGGATGAACGCGGCGCTCGTGTGTTTTTATGTTGATCCCGGAACACAGGGCAATCAAAAAGAAAAAGCGGAAAAAGCATATCCTATGATACCGGTGAACAGCCAGGTTGCTTAAGCACTCTGTTTTACACGCACATACACGTGAGTGCTGTTGCTTTTGCCTGATTTTCGCTGATCGATTTCAAATTCCGGAATGTCTTTTATCAGCGATACCAATTTAGAGTAGCCATAGTTCCTGGGATCAAAATCGGGTTGTTTTTTTAAGAGCAGCGATCCAAGGCTGCCAAGGAATGTCCAGCCGTTTTCATCACCCAGGTCGTTAATGCTGTTTTTTAATGTTCGCACCAGTTTTTTATCGATCTCATCAACGCTGTCAGTCTCAGAGAGTTCGGGTTTTTCTTCTTTTTCTCTGGTTTTAGGAGGCGCCGATTTTTTATCTTCTTTATTTGTTTTTTTAAGAATCTCGAGGTAAACAAATTTATCGCAGGCCGATATAAAAGGGGTTGGGGTTTTCTTTTCCCCAATTCCGATCACCTTCATTCCAGCTTCCCTTAGACGTGTTGCAATACGGGTAAAATCGCTGTCGCTCGAAACAATACAAAAACCGTCCACTCTTCCGGAATATAAAATATCCATCGCATCAATGATCATGGCTGAGTCTGTTGAGTTTTTTCCCTGGGTGTAGGCGTATTGCTGAATGGGCGTAATGGCGTTTTCGAGCAATACATTTTTCCAGCCGCTCACATGTGGTTTGGTCCAGTCGGCGTAAATTCGTTTAAAAGTGGGGGTGCCGTATTTGGCTATCTCCTCCATCATGCCTTTTACGTTGGCTGAGGGAATGTTATCGGCGTCGATGAGAACGGCCAGTCGCAGGTCTTTGCTTGTTTCCATAAGGTGTAAAGTTAATAATTGTTTCAGACCAGGGGATTTTCGTTTGTTTGAGCAATAAATCAGAACTGTGACCGAACTTTCACATAGATTTGTTGTTGTTGAAACGCGTACTAAAGAATAAACCTTGCACACGATAGAATATTATAAAGAACAACTGGCGGCAAAAGAAGCCATGCTGGCTGCAACGACTGAGTTTCTGATGGACAGCCAGAGAAAACTGGAGGAGCAGAACAAATTGTTGTCGGAGATACACGCAGATATTTTTGACAGTGTGCGCTTTGCTGAACTCATCCAGCGTTCATTGTCGCCCGACCTGGAGATCCTGAAGATCTTTTTCAAGGATGCCTCGTACCACGTGAGCCAGCAAATGGGCATTGGCGGCGATTCGGTTTTTATAAAGAACCTAAACCAGGGTATTGTTTTTGGTCTCTTCGATTCAACAGGTCACGGCATTCCCGCAGCTATGCTGAGCATTGGCGCATCCATGATGGTGAATGAAATCAGTTCTTCGCTTGAAATTGAAAGTCCCAGCACTTTGTTACGGCTTCTGAATTACCGTTTAAACAGTACGTTTAACTCGGGCAGCCACTCCATTGCGCATATGGAAGGGATCATGTTCTATTACTCTTCGAGAGACCGCGTTTTAAAATACAGTTCAGCCAATGGCAAAGGTTTGGTAATTAGTGCCGAACGCGGTGTTTTTGATTTGCCTGCGTTTAAAAGACCCATTGGTGGAAACAGTCATCTTGAGTTTGAGGACAATCAGCTTGAATTTAAACAGGGTGAAAAACTGCTGCTTTTTTCGGATGGATTAACCGACCAGTTTGGTGGCGAAAAAGACAAAAAATATTCAAAGGCAAGATTACGCGCGTTGCTGGAGACCAACGTGGATAAAACTGTACCCGAATTAGAGGACATTATCATCACCTCGCACCGAACCTGGAAAGCCGGGGGAAAACAAACCGATGACTTATCTTTTATGATCATCGAATTTTAAATTATGGAAACAATCAGTTTTGAAGGAGTAGAATTTAAACGCATCAGAACCTGCGCTTACTCAAATTTGTATTACAATCCGGAACTTGCGCTGGCGGTGTGTGTATCTGAAGCAGAATACATTCCCATTGAAAGCTTTAAGGCTATTTTTCTCGCGGTGACCGACCTGATGAAAAATCACAGGATCGCACATTTTATCTTTGATAAACGCAATCTCCGCACCTTTCATCAGCCAAGCATGGAATGGTATTTTGCGGTATGGAAACCTGCGGTTAAATTGTACGGACTTACCAACCATTTTAAGATACTTCCCGCGCTCGACTGGTTTGAAAAAGCTGTTCAGGCAGGGAAATACGAGATCTTTAAAAAGTACAATAAAAACATCATCGATGGCATCAGCATCAGGTATGTTGCTTCCGTTGAAGAAGTGGTGCGTGAGCTTGGGGGGACTTCAGGGGATAAGGAGTAGAAGTTCAAGGTTCAAAAGGTTCAAAGCTCAAGGTTCAAAAGGTTCAAGGCTCAAGGTTCAAAAGGTTCAAGGCTCGGAAAACCGGTGGCTGAGCTTGTCGAAGCCCCGGTTGAAAGGGTTCAAAAAGTTCAAG
>CAZFCR010000221.1:0-6158 GCA_964517305.1 uncultured Akkermansia sp. | reverse complement strand
TGGACGATCCGGATTTTAGAAACACGGTGATAAAAAATCCGGACGAGGTGTTGAGGTGGGGTGGGGAGATTGTAGTCGGAATGAAAATTGCCGGAAAAACAGTAAAAAATATCAGGAAAGGAAATAACGGGAAAATCGCTATTATTGGCAGGAAGATGACGGGGCATGTGGAAACAGTTGCAGCGGCCCTAAAAGTCGATAGAAAGGTTGAAATTTTTAACATGGATGATCAAGCAAGAAGTCTTTTTCAAATAGATGGTCAGAGTCGATCATGGGAGCAAATTGATGCGGACTTCAAAAATCCTAATAATTATGTACGAGATATAAATAATTATATTATTGATAGTGAAATACCAAATACGTTGATGTATAAGGCCAATCAACTATGGGCCGAAAAATTGAAAAACGAAGGATATACTGTCATCGACATAGGATATCCTGAAAATCAACAGGCATCACCTAGTCTTTTTTATGATATGGAACTAAATATTTTGTTCAAATGACAGAAATCAAAGCATTCCAAAATGTTTTTGAAAAATTCATTCCGCTTTTTGAAAACGTAAATTATAAAAAGGGTGAGCTAAGGAACTATAATGAAAATGATAGCGATGCATTCACAGTCATCACACTTTATAATCATGACTTACAGAAAAGCGTCGCATTTACATTTTATCCACTCTCATCCAAAATTATACAAGGTCAAATCTCGGTAAATCTTGCAAAATCAGATGGTTCAACCCTTGATCTTGCAAATTTTCTTGCATATAGAGAAACTAGAAAAACAATTGATTATTCGGTTAGACAGCAATATGTTTTTAAAATCTCGCCTGTGAATACCATGCAAAGCATTGAATTGCAACTCCAAAAAATAATCGATTTACTGTTCAATGAGTTTCGCCCCTACTTTCTTGAGAATGACTGGTTAAATATTCCAATAAAAGATCCAAGGGATGATTATTAAAAACCATATGCCTGCACCATTTACCGAACGCTAAAATATCAATGTAGCCAGAATATAAGATGGCCTTAAACACATGCCAAAGGACAATAAATTAGAACCCGATCAATGCGTTAAAACAGTTGAGTCATATTTTGCCGTCTTTTTGCCTGATTTCATACTTCAAAAAAAGTAACTTACACAGGCTGGTGGTGGATAGAGTTTGCTTCAAATGAAAACACTAAAATAATATTTGACGGGGATATTGGCGGGTATTTTAAAGTGATTATCTCCATTGATGGATCGGAAACACAGCTATTGTCTTTCGATCCTTCGGTTAATAGTTACACAAAGTCGACTTCAGCGAATCTTAAATATCAACTGAAAATTCTCAAGCGATTTTTATCGTAAGAATCTCTAAAAAACTCTCAGAGCGTTCGTTAAGGCGCTATGAAGTCAAATAAAAAACACAATGAACAAATCGTTAATCCTGGCGGAATTGGAACAAATGAATCAAAAGTTATACGAATATTCGAAGACACATCCACAACACGAAAACAGCATTGACTTTTTACGGACTAAATTTTCAAGACTTAAGCACGCTTTGGTTAACGACATGGAAGATCTGCAAGAGGATATAAATTGGATACTTCTTTTTGCACCGCGCGTCGTATTTGAAGGAATAAACGATCGGGACATTTTATTGTCGGTGGAAAAAATTCGAAAGCTTCTTTAGTGAGTAACGAGCGACTTATAAGGTTAAACTATAAATGACTATTCGAAACGGCCTATATACTGAATACAATAACGAGGACCTTCTCCTCTTCACAATAAGATCTGAGGTGCCGAAAAAAAAGGACGATCAGTTATATCGTATTTGCTATGACGGTATGCAGGAACCCAACCCGCGGGGATTCTTTTTGGATCCCTTAAGCGGTTTGCTTTGTATGACCGTGAAGGCAAACGAAATTTCAAATGCATTCAGCATCCAAACCTATGGTAGGTTAGGGGAAATGATTGTAAAAGTTTTTAAGTATAAATCGGAGCCAGGTTCACTGTTTATTACTTCAACGGAGGGAAAGGCGGAAGATGAGTGTCTATTTTCCAATATGGGAGATTATTATGCTAAAGTGGTAATGCCAGAGCAGCTCATCGAAATTTGGGAGGAATATGCCGCAGTTGAACAGTTTAATTTTACGAAGAAAGAACGCAAACGTATAGTAAAATGATCTATCTCAGAAAAATTAAAAATCTGGATTGCATAAAAAACTTTAATAATAAAAATACACCTTTTTGGAAAAAGTCGACGAAAAAATTGTCCAGCGATTCAAGGGAGATTTAAATACCATACTTCTGTCTGAAATTGCAGCAGGTAACTGGATTGTAGAAACTTACGAAAGCAAAGAACCGGACCATTTTCCATTACCCAACGCCATTATGATTTTTTTAGAAAAGCCGTTTTTAACCCCTGTTCGTAAAGATCTCCCAAATATTCATTTTAGAACTATGAATGATCCGCACTATTGGAAAGATGAGTACTTTGATGAAGAGAATATACAATTTCTCTGCTGCAAATTTGGTTAAGGTTTTTATCAGGCCCACTCCCACGCACTCCTGTACATGCCATGTTTTTCGGCATACTCTAAAAATTGTTTGTAAAAAGGATTTGATCCTATAGTAGCGCTATCGCCAATTACCACCAGCTTTTTCTTCGCGCGGGTAATGGCCACATTCATCCGCCGTAGATCGCTTAAAAACCCAATTTCCTGTTTTTCGTTGCTTCGAACAAGACTAATGTAAATCACATCGCGCTCTTCGCCCTGAAAACCGTCGATGGTTTTAATGGCCAGCGAATGCAATTTGCTTTTATCCAACTCGTAATCGGCAAGATTGTCCCGCAGCCATTCGCGCTGTTCCTTGTATGGCGAAATGATCCCGATGTCAAGCGAAGGAAGCTCATGATGCGTGCTGTATTCCAGCAATAATTGCTGCAGGTGTTTAAAAAGGATTTCTCCTTCTTTCGGGTTCTTATGACTGAGTGTTTCGGGATTCTGGATCTCATCAAAACTACAACCGGCAGTATCCACAAACTCAATGATGCTGCTGAGTGTGGGGTCATCGCCGTTATAAAGGGCGTGATCCGTCACACTTTCATCGGCAATGAGCTGGTTCTGGTAAAAAAAAGCGTTGCTGAAACCCATGATGATGCTGTTCATGCGGTATTGCCTGTTCAGCAAAACAACTGCTTCGGGTAATTCAATACAACGATCAAGAAGCGTTACTTCCAGTCCGCCTTTTTTTGCTTCCATACTTTTTACCACGGGCGGCAATTGAAAATGATCTCCGGATAAGATCAGCCGTTTGCATTTTAATAAAGGAATCCACACCATGGCTTCCAGTGCCTGTGAGGCTTCGTCAAAAAAAAGTGTGTTGAATTTTTTGCGTGTCAGTGCCCGGTGTGTGCTGCCAACAGGTGTACAGCAGATCACCTGCGCGTTCCTGAACAATTCGTCCACAATAAAGTCTTCAAGCAGCCTGGCTTCTTTAATGCAGTTCCGCGCTTCGGCGTAATAAGCGGCGCGTTGTTTCGCATCTTCTTTTCCAAACACACGTTTATATTTTCCGGCCATCCTGAAATATTCTTCGGCATTCCGGCGCAGGTTCTTAATGTCCTTGTAATAAGGTGAAGTAGTGATCCTGCCATCAATACCACTGCTCATCAGCTCGTCTGAGATCCTCGCAGGATGTCCTAACCGCAAGACATCTACACCCAACTCCAATAATTTTTCTGTCAGCAGGTCAACCGCGGAATTGGTGGGCGCGCAAACGAGAACCTGTTTTTCATTCTGCAGCGTGTAACGAATGGCATTTACCAGTGTTGTAGTTTTGCCGGTCCCGGGGGGACCATGGATCACGCCGATGTCATTCACACGCATCACATGCCGGAGCGCGCGGTTCTGCGAAAGGTTCAAAGCCGGAACAAGAATATCGTCATCTGCTTTGTCGAAACTTAAAGGGATCGCAGCGCCGATCATTTCACGCAGTTCAGCCACACGGTTGTTCCGTGCATCAATTACCTGATCTAGGGCTTTCTGCATCTCGATGTAGCTGTTGTCATCAAACTGAATGTTGATCCCGAGTTTACCTTCATAACACCAGTCGGGTAATTCATCAGCATGAACGATCAGTTTCAGGATATTTTTACCAACTGATTTTATGGTAGCAGTGATCTCGTAATTTTCTTCGGAAGCGTTGGAGAAAATACTCACATTTTTACCGCTGCTGAACTGGTGGGGTTTATCTGTGTAGGAAGTTCGCTCTACTTCAAGGTGGATCAGTTCGCCAGAGCCAATCTCTTCGTTGTTGATCTTAACAGGATACCAGGTGACACCGTTTTTTTTGCGTTGTTCAAGACTTACACGAAGAAAAAGGTCTTTATAAAGCCTGAAATCTTCGTCCCGTTCTGTTTTAAGAAGTTCCTGTGTTTTTTTAAGTCTTTCAATCTCTGCCGTAGTACTCATTTTTATGCGGGATCGGCCAGGCTAAACGATTTATCATTTTTGGATGCCGGTTGCTGAACAGGTTGTGATTCCGCCCGTAACTGCGCGCTTGTTTTCCTGCTGCCATCGTGACTCCAGCCCGGGGGACCGAAGAGGTACATCATTTTATGTCTGAATGAACAATCCTTTTTTCTCACATCAGCAAAGATCTGTTTCCACTCGTGAAAAACCATGGTAACAGGATGGTAGGTTCCGATATTGCTGGTGAGACCGAAGCGTACCGGCTCATTCTCATCTTCTGCCTGGAAAGTACCAAAGAGTTTGTCCCAGATGATGAGGAACATGCCCATGTTTTTATCGAGGTATTTTACATTGCTGCCGTGGTGCACGCGGTGATGTGAAGGCGTTACAATAATATATTCGAGGAAACCGAGTTTGCCGACAGTTTGTGTGTGCACCAATATACCGAAGATCTGAGTCGCGCTGTAGGCAAACATGATGTCTATGCCTTTAAAACCAAGAAACGAGAGCGGAATAAAATAAACAAAACGATAGAGGGGCTGAAAAACGGATGAACGGAAACCCACCGTGAGATTAAATTCTTCACTGCTGTGATGTGTGACGTGCACGGCCCAGAACAAACGACAATAATGGTCCACCCTGTGCAGCCAGTAAAACATAAAATCTTCGCAGATCACCAGCACCGTCCAGTACAATACAGGCGTGAGCGAAAGATCCATAAAATGAAATTTATAAAAATAATTCAGAACAACTAAACACAGACCGCGCACCAGGATGTCTAATCCCATGTTGAGTGCGCTGAGATACACATTGGCAAAGATGCCTTTGGTGGTATACAAACCTTTGTTGTGGATAAAAGAAAAGAGCAACTCTCCCCCGATCACAATGGCGTAAATTGGAACGGAGATCAAAATGAGAAGGGATTCCCGGAATTCGTTCATAGACAGGCAAATTTACAAATAAGATAAGAATTTACTTTCGCGTTTCATTTCCAGCGCATCCTTTTCTTGAGTGCTGTGATATGGGCCAGGTGATGGCGGCAGTGCCAGGCATAGTTCCCGGCGCTTTCGTCAAGACAAATAAAGCGGTCATATTCCGGATGAAAAAAACCGCGTTTCCATTCGTTGTAACCAAATTGTTTTATCAGCAGGGTCCAGCGCGCGTGAACACCTTCGAGGATCTGCAACGCAGGTGCTACTGGCATCGTCCGGCTATCGGGGAGTGCGGCCCAGTCGTCCTGCAGATAGGGTTTGATGACAGGTTTGTTTTCTGTGAGTGCCAGCTTAAAACGCGCAAAGGCATTCAGGTGACTGTCGGCACAATGATTCACCACCTGTCTGAGTGTCCAGCCATCCGGACGATAGGGCGTTTCGAGCTGATCGTCGGGTAAATGAAGTGTTTCTGCGCTGATGCGTGCAGGAAAATTTTCGATCACACTGATGTATTCCCTGAGAATCTCATTGGTGTAATTTAATGGCTTTTCATATTTGCCAATAGGATATTTCAGTTTTTCCAGCGCCGGCATTTTATCTTATTTCACATCACCTGCAACTCCGAGAATGGCCTGTAACAAACCCAGGTCATCGAAGCTGCGCGGCATGGTATAATTTCTTATTTTTTCTTTTTCAAGCGCCTTGCCTGTACTTTCACCCATGGCAATGGCGCGCTGACCAGGCAATATTTTATTTTTTTCAAAATAG
>CAZFCR010000220.1:0-6167 GCA_964517305.1 uncultured Akkermansia sp. | reverse complement strand
AGTTCATACTCCTGTACAAGCTAAACCCGATAAGATAGAAAAATACAAAAAGCAGACCGCGGCCTGCTTTTTTATTACGATAAAATAAAAATGGTAAATCAGATTACGCTTTTTTCTCCATTACTACGTTCCCTTTGTAGTAAAGTTTTCCTTCAAACCAGTGTGCACGGTGCATCAGGTGCGCCTCACCGGTGGTTGAATCTTTGGAGATGGTCATTTCCGGCGCTTTATATGTAGCACGGCGTGAATCTCTGCGGGAGCGTGAAAGTTTTCGTTTTGGATTTGGCATGATTTCTAAATTTAATTTTTATTGAATTTTATTTTATTTAATTGTTCCCACAGGGGATTGTTCGGCTCCGGGCCTTCATCAGGGTCAACAGCCATATTTTTCAGCTTATCCAGCGTTTCGTAGTCGCACTTAAACTTGTCTTCGTCAAGTTCGCAGGGCACACGGCGCGCAGGAATGGCCAGAATAATATATTCATATAAATACTGAGATACATCAAACTCATCCTGTCCCTCCGGAATCACAAGGATCTCGTCGGTACTTTCGTCGGTGTTACCGTGTTTGATCACAAGGTCTTCTTCCGCTTCAACCGGATAGTCGAAGTTTTTAAGACACCTGTCACAATCAACAGCCACCGTGCCTTCGATGCTGAAATGCATCTGAAGCAGGTTGTTTTGTTTGGTGAGAGAAGCTTTTACATGGATATCGGCCTTCTCTATCTCACTATTTTCAATACTTTGAAAGAACTTCGAGTCTACATCGAATTCAAATTCGTGAACTCCTACAGGCAGTCCGCCAAACTGAACTATGTACTGACTTTTGCCCATCTCCACTTTCCTTCTTTAAAAAGGATTGCAAATATACTGCAATTTCCTGGTTTTAAAAAAATTATTAACACTTAAGGTGCTAATTTTATGACTTTTACCGCATGAACCGGGTTTTTTAATCTAATAATCCCGGTAGCTGTTCCAAAAACTGCTCTTAAGGGCCAGCGAAAACCATGGATTTTGCAGCAGATAATTGGTGCTGTTCTGTTCTGAACGCTGAATGTAAGCCAGTTCCAGTCTCAGGTTCATGGCTGGAAGTAGGTAATAACTGAATCTTATTTCCCCCTGCATCACCCGGGTTTTTATACCCTGCGCAGTTTTGTGACCGTAATCAAAGGGACGGGTCACATAACTCTGGAATATGTTCTGACCCACGTTTGACTGAGGGTTCAGGGAATCTTTGCCGATTACCGCGCTCATGCCACTCAGCGCGAGTTGCCAGCGGTTTTTGCGGTAAGAGATAAATGCGAGCGCTTCTTTAAAATTTGCACCCAGGGGATGCGCGAGCGGCATGCCGTAGTGTCCGTAATTCTGATCCACCAGGCCGTGTGTATAGGTATAGGGCCGCACCTGATTGTATTCGGCCTGAAGCCGGAGACCTTTGATACCGAATGCATTGATGTAATTGGCCCCGAATTGCCAGGCCTGTTTGTTGGCCCACCAGCCTCTGCCCGAGCGGATCTCTTTGAGGAAAAATTCGTCGAGACCCAGCTGCGCGTATAATTTTAATGTTTTAAAAACTTTTGCGTTCAGGTTCAGCCCGATGAATGAATTGTCGGGCGATCCCAGCGAATATTCAACTGGCCGGAAAAGGATCACGGGGTTGAGATAATTAACATCAAAGTTCCGTACCTGGTTGGTATCGGTTCCGCGCCACACCACATTTTCAAAGATACCAAGGTTGATGGTTTTGGTGATGTTGTAACTCAGGTAATGAAAAGTACCGAATTTGTTCCTGTAATCCTGTTTAAGTCCCGCCGCGCGGGAAACGTCATACATCCAGGTGTACCATACGTTGTACTGCAGCCGCCAGATGTTGGTATTGATCCTGAAAAAAGGATAAGCAGGCGCGAAATCACTGAGCAACACGCTCCTGTAACCATCACCAATAAAGTGTTTGTCGCGCCCCGCCTGAAAATTAAAGGCTTTTGTTTTTCCGGGCGAATAAGAAAGATAACCCGTGTAATCAAAAAAGTTATAACCCCTGTTGTTCGCGTTTTTGTGTGCCTGACCGTATTCCGGTAAAATAAATTGTTTTCTGATGGTTGTATCAAGAAAAAAAGGCAGCTGAACATTACCTCCGACAAGTGTTGCCGCGAATGTAAAATCGTTGTTGATGTTTATTTTAAAATGCGTTCCGCCAATGGCTGTTGTAACTGACTTTTGCAGGAGAGGATCGTAACCCGTTTCAAGATCAGTGATGGGGTGAAGCTGCAGGTTAAACCAGTTGCGGTTCTGGGGTTTTTCGTTGAGGGTGTTACTGAGAAAAAAATTGTTGAAGGGATAAATTTTAAATGGCAGCCCACTGTCGCTGGCATTTAAAAATGTACTGCTGAGGTAAGGCTGAAAGGAAGAATGGAAACCGGTGCCGGGTTTGCTGATGTTCCAGTAGTTAAAGGCTTCAGTAATATCGCGGTGAATAAAAGCGTTGCGCGCCAGGGGTTCGTACTGGGCGGCGACCCGTAACGAAAAAAAAACCAGGGCGATAATCAATCTGTTCATCCGCCGTAAAAATAAGCAAATAAAAAAACCCGCCTCCAAACGGAAGCGGGTTCTATTATTTATAATCCTCATTTTATCAGGCGGTTTTCATATCGCTCAGCACTTTGTTCATGCTGCGCACTGCGTCGGCACTTTTGTTGAAAGCGGCCTGCTCTTCTTCGTTGAGTTTGTAATCAACAATTTTTTCCCAGCCGTTTTTGCCGATGATCACCGGAACGCCGAGACAAATGTCTTTCTGACCATATTCACCATCAAGCGCCACGCAGCACGGGAACAGTTTTTTCTGATCGTTAAGAATGCTGTTTACCAGCTGGGCAACCGCTGCACCCGGCGCGTACCAGGCCGAAGTACCAAGCATGCCGGTTAACGTTGCACCACCTACCATTGTATCGGCAGCTACTTTTTTCAGTGTATCGTTATCAAGGAACTGAGACACAGGAACACCGGTATAAGACGCCAGACGGGTTAAAGGGATCATGGTGGTATCACCGTGTCCGCCAATTACCACACCGCTGATGTCGCTTGCCGGAGCATTTAACGCCAAAGACAGATAACATTTAAAACGGGCGCTGTCGAGAATGCCGCCCATGCCGATGATGCGGTTCTTAGGAAGTTTGCTTTCTTTCAGTGCGAGGTAAGTCATTGTATCCATTGGATTGCTCACCACAATGATGATGGCTTCAGGAGAATGTTTTAAAACATTTTCAGTAACGGTTTTTACAATGCCGGCGTTGATCCCGATCAGCTCTTCACGCGTCATGCCTGGTTTGCGCGGAATACCGCTGGTAATCACCACTACCTTGCTGCCTGCGGTTTTGGCATAGTCGTTGGTGCTGCCGCTGATGCGGGTATTAAATCCATTGAGGGTAGCGGTTTGCATCAGGTCAAGCGCTTTTCCTTCAGCGAAATTTTCCTTGATGTCTAAAATTACAACCTCGCTTGCAATGCTGTTGAGGGCGATGTATTCTGCACATGTTGCGCCTACGTTTCCGGCTCCGATTACTGATACTTTCATTGATATTGGTTTTATATTGTAAAAATAAATTTAAGTGTCCAAAATTAAATGTTTTAAAAACACGCCTAACCTGAGGCTGAGAAATAAAACAAAATTTATCAGGCTTTGATCGTGGCGGCCAGTTCAAACAGGCGGGCTTCGTCAAAATCGCTGGCCATCAGCTGCAAACCCATTGGCAATCCGCTGCTGTGAGTGCCACAGGGCACCGAAATGGCCGGAACGCCTGCAATATTGGCCTGCACTGTAAAAATATCCTCCAGGTACATTTTGATAGGATCGGCGCTGTTTTTGCCAAACTCAAAGGCCGTTCCGGGTGTTGAAGGGGTAAGGATAAAATCGTGCTGATCAAAGATCTCACGCGTGCGGTCCCTGATGAGGCGGCGCACTTTCTGCCCTTTGCTGTAATAGGCATCGTAATAGCCCGCGCTCAGAACAAAAGTACCCAGCATGATGCGGCGTTTAACTTCTTTTCCGAATCCTTCGGCCCTTGTTTTTTTGTAAGTGCTTTCCAGATCTGTGGCCGCAGCGCTTCTGAATCCATAATGAATGCCCGCGAAACGGGAAAGATTGGATGAAGCTTCGGCTGTGGTCAATACATAATAAGTAGGAACGAGGTAGTCGAGGTACGGAAAACTCACTGCTTCAACGGTATGCCCCTGCGCGCGCAGGGAGTCGATCTGTTTCATTACCGATTGTTTTACTTCCTGGTCGAGACCCTCTGCTTCCACACATTCGCGCAGGTAAGCAATTCGGAATTTTTTTCCGGTGCTGAGTTGTTGCGTGTACGAGCTCACTTCTTTGGATGAAGAAGTATTGTCGCGCGGATCTTTTCCGCTGATCACTTCCATCACCAGCGCCGCGTCGGCCACGCTGTGCGTAATAGGACCAATCTGGTCAAATGAAGAAGCATACGCAATAAGGCCATAACGCGATACGCGCCCATAAGTTGGTTTTACGCCTACGGTACCTGTAAAAGAGGCCGGCTGACGAATAGAGCCGCCTGTATCGGAGCCAAGGCTCACGTGACAGAGGTGGGCAGCTACTGCTGCTGCGGCGCCTCCCGAAGAACCGCCAGGAACACACTTTTCATTAAGCGGGTTGAGCACGGGGCCAAAAGCGGAGTTTTCGTTGCTGCTGCCCATGGCAAACTCATCGCAGTTAAGGCGGCCAATCATGATGGCGTCTTCTGCAAGCATGCGTTCAACAACAGTAGCGGAATAAAGCGATTCAAAATTCCCCAGTATTTTGCTTGAACACGATACCTTGTGATCTTTGTAACAGATGTTGTCTTTGAGACCAGTAATAACGCCTGCCAGTTTTCCCGCGCGGCCTTCTTTGATTCTGATGTCAACCAGATCGGCCTGCTTCAGCGCTGATTCGGCGAATACTTCAAGATAGGCGTTTAAATGTTTTTTTTGAGCTATCGCTGCGAGGGTTTCTTCAACGAGGCGCCTGCAGCTTGTTGTGCCTGCGCGCAGATCGTTCTGCAACTGGCCGATGCCTGAAAATTTGTACACAAAAAATGGTTTTAATTAAAAAAACAAAAGCGTTATCCAAACGGGATAACGCTTCAAAGCTACAAATTAAAATATTATTTTTTTTCGGTCTCGCCGTTGCCGGCTTCACCTTTGCTCGCGTCTTTAAAATCCTTGATGCCACGGCCTAAACCTTTCATCAGTTCGGGAATTTTTTTGCCTCCGAACATCAATAAAACAATGATGAGGATGATGATAATTTCAGGAGCGCCCAGACCGCCTAAAAAACCGAGTATGATAGCTGAAGTCATTTGATAGAATTAGGGTGTAAAGGTACTCAAATCAAAGCGGATAAACAAAATAAAACGCAAATCGTCTGCAAACCTTGCTAACACGGCTTTTCTGAGGAGCCCCGGGCGCTAACTCACACTGTGATACGGCGAAATGAAAGAGTCTGGCGAGGCGCCGTAAAAACGGGTGATAACGGGCAAAGATGTAAGATTTTTATCTTTTAAATTAAATCAAAAAGTTTGATGGTTTATACAAAAATCGCTAACCTTACAGTCTTAAATTTACGTTTTATGGGCGCTGATACACCGCTGGATTATCTACCTATTTTCATCATGTTCACTATCGCTGTGGCCTTTGCGGGCGTTTCGCTCTGGGGCACACACAAGCTGGGACCTATCCGTAAAACCAAGGTAAAACTCGAATCATTTGAGTGCGGGATCGAAGGTCAGGGCAATGCCCGCGTGCCTTTTTCAATTAAATATTTCCTTGTCGCCATTCTGTTTGTGTTGTTTGACATAGAGGTGATTTTTATGTACCCATGGGCCGCCAATTTTAAAGAACTCGGCTTGCTGGGCGTGATTGAAGTGTTTAGTTTTATTGCCCTGCTGCTCGTAGGGTTTTATTATATGATCTCTAAAAAGGCGCTTAAGTGGGAAGACTGATCTTCCTCTTCAGACCAAATAACTACTGAAAACAATGGCTAAGGACATTATAAAAAAAACAAAATTAGAAGTTGCGAAGAGCCCTGACGGACTTGAAGGACCAGGTTTTTTTGCAACCAAGGTAGATGAGGCAATTGGTCTGGCCCGCGCCAATTCATTGTGGCCGCT
>CAZFCR010000219.1:0-6189 GCA_964517305.1 uncultured Akkermansia sp. | reverse complement strand
TTTTTTATTTTAATAATTCAAAATTACTGCCTGTTTAAATCCTGGTCTTGAGAAGATTTTGTGGAAAGTACGATTCGTTTTCCGCAGGTCTTCTCACCTGCAAAGAGCATCATCAAATATCCTGGTGAATTTGCCCGAATACAAATCAATGATTTGGCAGATGCAGGTGTTGAATAAGGCTTTTGCAAACTTGGCCCTTATTGTCATGGGGCTGTGGGCTTTAACCACTCCTTATCTCAGCACTTCGACAAAAACGCTGTCACACCTGTTGCATCTGCCAGGTTTGTCTGAACGACTTACCTTTTGACGGCCTGTGAGGATTCGAACCTCAAGCCTCCCGGTTCGTTGCCGGGTGCTCTTCCGAATTGAGCTACAGGCCGGATTTGCGATCGCAAATCATTTTTTATGGAAGCATGAACAAACTTTTTAAAGGCCTCAGCTTCTTTTTCCTCAGACGACTGATAGCGAAAGAAACCATTTCTGTTTCCTGGTAATGAACAGCAAAACGTTCGGCTTCATAATAACAGCGCAGCGCCTCTTTAAAGTTACCGTTCAACTCAAACGATTTACCTTTTTCAACGAGCAGCACACATTTGTTGATGCCTTCTACCAATAAACCTTCAGAGATCAGTTCCAGCAGTTCATGTTGCCTGTTTAGATAATTCAGCACCCGCGCGTAGTTGATAAAAGCGGCGGGATAATCAGGCGCGAATTTTACAGCCAGTTTCATGTGCCTTGCTGCTTTCCCGTGGTCATCCAGCACGTAGAAGTACAGGCAACCAATGAGGTGGTGCGCGCGACCGAAGCCAGGTTCCTGATCAAGTACGTCGAGCAGACGGCGTTTGCATTCCGCATATTCACCCTCTTCATACAGTTTGTCAAGTTCCAGGATCTGTTCCTCCATATGTATTTCATTTTCCATTTATTTATTTTCTTTTGATCGTCATTCATCAGGTTAATTGACCGGGTACATTTTGTTTTGAAAATAAAAAACCCGATCGTTATTGACAGACCGGGTTACATTAGTTCACACTAAGTTATACGGTCTCTGTCAGGTATCATGTGCCTGCTTGCATGACGTTTGTTTAAAATTCTGATGATTCATTTTTTTTTAATTAAAAAACCCCGGTGTATGCCGGGGTTGTGTTTAAAACAATAATTTAATATTATCCATTTAACAGAACCCCATACTCGGCATATCGGCAACCCCAATCGGGCGCGGGTTTTGGTGGTATGTTAATCTTGTTTTCATTTTCTTATTTATAAATTTCCGGTGACAAATTTAAATCAAAAAATAAAGCGACAAGAAATATTTTTTTAAAAAAATGTCGAACCGTTATTTAGAAACAAAATAAAGATCATCCGCAATGTCTATAAAATAAGGGTTTTCAGTTCGTTTATCTGTAAAAATGTTTCTCAGTAATTTTATCATTATCCTGAGTGAATGGTGTTTTTTATTTCGTGAATGGTTTTTGTTTTGATGTTCAAAAGATCGTCTTTTTAAAATCGCGCTTACAATTTTACCTGCAGTTGTTCGTTTTCTCAATACAATTTCGGTTTATATTTGAAGGAATGTTTTTATGTTTTAAGTTGAGAATGAACAAAAGAACGCTGGTTTCTGTATTGCTTATGTTGCTTTTAAGCAGCTGTACCAAAGAAAGATTTTTTGGTTTTGTCAGGTTTAAAACGGTTATCACAGATCCTTCAGGTCAACCTCTCGTTAACGTTAAGATTTCTCTACGTGCCTGCAAACCGACTGCAAAACGCGATTGCGACAAATACATAATTGATGAAGAAACAACCGACAGCCAGGGTCGTGTGGTTTTAATGGGTCTCCGGGCGCGTTCGAATCGTTACCAGGTTTACGGACCGAATTTCAGGTCGCTCACAGAAGAAATATCGCAGCGCAGACTGGAACACGATGGTAGATGGGATACGCTGAGGATGAATTAGAAAGATGTAAAAGAAATTTTGCGTCCACAAAAAGACCGGGGCAAACTCCGGTCTTTTCTTTTTATAAGATTATAACTCAGAACATATTAATGACAGTGCACTGTCCTGGGATCACGTCTATGATTTTGCTATATCCCTGATGATTGATCTGGATCAAATGTGGCCCGCTTGTGAGCGTCACTTTTTTTGTTTGCGGATTTGAACACTCTGGTGCACTCGGACCGTTGGGGATATCAATGTCAGCTACCCATTTTCCGTCGGACATGACATAACGATTTGTGATTGTCATGAATGATTTAGAGTCCCAGAATACGAGTTCCCCGGTAGACTGTTTGACATTCACGTTTTTTACCTTGTAATCCGATATTCTTCCTTTTTTAGAATAAACCTCAAGTTTAAACGAAATCACGCCATTGTGCGCGAGATTGGTAGTGAAGCTGGGATTCTTATTTTTGTCTGTTTGCCCGTCAGGCATAGTCCAGTTATAGAAATAGGCATCGTCCGATTTATTCTCAAGCTTAATTGTTTCTCCGACTTGATATTCGTTTTTATCGGTGCTGAAGTCAGCAATCGGACGTTTTTCGCTGCAAGCAGAAAGAATGACAGCTGTAAATAAAATGGCGATTTTTTTTGGGTGTTTGATCATGTTTTTGAGTTTTTGAGAGTGAAGATATTGAGTTTTATTTTTAATACAGGGTAATTTTTTTAACTACTTGTTCTTTTCCCTGGTTCCATTTAATCAGGTATAAACCATTTCTTAGTTGATCAAGGTCTAATCTGGTTTCACTTTTATTCGTTTCAACCTGCATGAGTTTTTTACCATCAATACTGAAAAGTTCAACAAGCGCAGGCATCGCATCAGCAGTTTGGATTGTCAATTCTCTTTGTATTTGATTATAGAATACTGAGTTATGTTTTGATTTCGGATCATTATCCTGGATACCTACGTTGTTAAGATTATCCAGATAATAAAGTAGGGTGGCTCCCTGTAGATTATTGCTCAGATTTGTGTGTGTGACAATTGATAGAAGTTCAGTGTGGATGCCAGGTGTATACCATTTAAAAGTTTCTACTGCACCGTAACCAGTATATGATAATGATGACATGGTGTTAGTTTCCAGGGTCCGGACACGCAGGCAATTTGGATATACTCCGTTCGGGAGAATGAGTGTGCCCGTACCTTCGGCTGTTACCGTAGTTGACGCCTGTGTGATTATCTGATACGGCTTGTTCGCTGCAAAAACATTGCTGTAAGTGTCGTTATAGGTGCTGCCGACACTGAAAGGGTAGCGTATTTCAGACTTCGAATTTGAATAGGTTTCTACTGAATTGGCGGCGGAACTTCCCGCACCTAACAATTCTATGCCGTTTGAATCGATGTAATAGTAGTTGCCAACTCCATTAACAGCCCATGCAAAGTTTGCATTGGGTGCAATTGATAAGATGGATGGGTAGTCGTTGGGATCTGTTCCGTAATACATAAAATTTGTAGTGGAATAAGTAGCGTTTGCAAAATTCCAGACCTGGTTCTGACCAGCGGCGCCCGGGGGCAGATAGTTTCCGCGCGCTATTTTCCATTGATCATTAAAAACCGGATTGCATGCTTGCGCAGTCAGCGTCTGAGCAAGGTGGTGAACATGAACCGCGAGGAGCGCAGCGGCGAATAGGATTGATTTTTTAAATGGCATAAAGGGGTATATTGGTTTAGTTTTTAATTATTTTTTTAATCGTGCTGCCCGCTGTGGTTTGTATACGCAGATAATAAATACCATTGCTGAGACCGGAAAAATCCCGGTGTTCAAATTCCGTGGCTTGATCAGCAGTGAAGATAATTCTGAAAATATTGTCGTATAGGATCATTTTTTTTATTTCATTAACTTCTGAAATAACTGCAATGCGGTTGGTAAAAGGGTTTGGGAAAACCTGCAGACCAGACATATCATGAGTTTGCAGACTTGTGCATGTTTCTACCAGCAAATTGGCTGTCGTTGAATTTTCACAACCCTCGGCTGAGCTGCCGGTAACGGAAACCGTGAGCGGTGAAAGGGTCACCAAAGCAAGACTATTTGATGCGACCCCGTTCTGCCAGGTATAGGTAGCGGCACCACTGGCATTAAAAATAACTTCATCGCCTGCGCAGGCTGTAATGTTACCTGGCACAATGTTAACGACGGGTATTGAATACGTATTTATCGCCACAGATTGTGTCGACTCACAGCCAAGGCCGTTGGTGCCAATTACGACATAGGTGGTGGGACTGGCGGGACTCACCGTCATTATTGAAGTGTTTGCACCAGTGTTCCATAAATAGCTGCTTGCTCCGGATGCCGTGAAACTGACTGGCGTGTACATGCAGACTGCCGTATTACTTTGCGCGATTAAAAGTGTTGGGAGGGGGTTAACGGTAAGAACAAAGCCGAGCGTGGCGCTGCAACCGGCCAGGTTACTGCCACTGAGGAGATAAGTGGTTGTGTTTACCGGTGCAATGTTGATTGACGCGGTAACGGCGCCTGTGTTCCATGCGTAGTTGTTTCCACCCGAAGCAATGAGCGTGGCGTTATTTCCAGAGCAAACCGCCGATGGTCCTGATACAGTTAACAAAGGCAGGGAGTTGGTAGTAATGGCAGCAGTTGCAGAAGAAATGCAGCCGTTGTTAGGGTCAGTGCCAGAAACAGAGTAGGTTTCATTGATACCGGGATACACCGTGAGGAGGTTGTTCTGAGCGCCATTACTCCAGGTATAAGAGCCCGCCCCCGATGCGGTAAAGTTAACGGCAGTCAATGCACAAACTGTAGGATTAGATGGACTGATGGTTATTACCGGTAACGAGTTTGTTAACACCGATACAGTGGCTGATCCCACGCAGCCTGCTGTACTGCTGCCGTAAACAGTGTAAGCAGAAGATGAGACAGGTGAAATAGTGTTTATATTTCCTGTTGCCCCGCTGCTCCAGGTATAGGTGCTGGCACCGCCCGCTGTGAATGAAACCGGAGAGTTGGCGCAGACCACTGAGGTACCCGCAACAACGGTAATCACAGGCAGTGGGTTAACCTGTATCTGAGTAGTTGCGGATCCGATGCATCCGTTCGAATTGGTTCCCGTTGCAACATAAACTGAATTGCTGACTGGCGAAACTACCAGAACAGAACCATTTGCACCTGTGTTCCAGTTCAGTGAATTACTTCCTGAAGCGGTGAGACTAGCGTTTTGTCCAATACAAATGGAAGTGGGGCCAGAGACTGAAATAAGAGGAAGAGAATTGGTAATGATGCTAACCGTGTTGTTTCCCACACAACCGTTAACTGGATCTGTACCCGATGCAATGAGCACCGTGGCGGCGGGAGGACTGATTGCAGTGCTTGCCGCCGTTGAGCCATTACTCCATGTGTATGACAGTGCGCCACTTGCTACAAAAGTAGTTTGCGACAGAGCACATACTGTAGCCGCTGCAGGAGATATGCTGATGAGCGGAAGTGAGTTGGTAAATACCGAAACCGTGGCACTGGAACTGCAACCGGCTGCACTGCTTCCTGTAACCGAATAGACAGTGCCGGCGGATGGCGCTACATTTAAAACGTTTCCTGTGGCACCATTGCTCCATGAATATGAATCCGCACCTGAGGCAGTAAATGTGGCATTTGAGAATACACAAACGGTGTTGCTGAGCGGAAGTAAAGCAAGTGTTGGGATTGGATTCACTGTCACAAGCACAGGCAGCGTAGCAGAACAGCCTGCAAGGTTATTACCCCAAACAGAATAAGTTGTTGATACAGAGGGCGAGATGCCCAGCGAAGCAGAAACAAGTCCTGTACTCCAGGAGAGATTCTGTGCTCCCTGCGCAGATAGTGTGGTTGATTGTCCCGCGCAAATACTGGTAGAACC
Source organism: uncultured Akkermansia sp. (assembly GCA_964517305.1). Lineage (GTDB taxonomy): Bacteria > Bacteroidota > Bacteroidia > B-17B0 > Aurantibacillaceae > Aurantibacillus. The sequence continues at coordinate 354 of CAZFCR010000219.1, read as the reverse complement.
GGAGACACTGATGAGAGGATTGGTATTTGTTGTAATCGCCAGGGTGACCGTGCTTTGGCAATTGTTCGCGCCATCGGTTCCGGTAACAGAATAAATTGCCGATCCGGGTGGATTAATAACAGCCGTCTGGCCTGTGGCGCCGTTGCTCCATATATAAGAAGCAGCACCCGATGCGGTAAAACTGGCAGGACTCATGGCGCAGACCGTTGCGTATTGTGGCGACACGCTGACCAGGGGCACTGAATTGGTGACAACAGCCACACTTGCTGTTGTAAAACACAAGCCGCTGTTGTTGCCTGTAACGCTGTATATCGTATTTGAAAGCGGGTTCACAGTAATAACACTGCTTGTGGC
>CAZFCR010000218.1:0-6191 GCA_964517305.1 uncultured Akkermansia sp. | reverse complement strand
CATCATACCCGTGGAGCTGCCATCCCTGGTTTTTAAAAAACAAGACACTCTGTATGTGGGCACGCCGGCTGAGTTCACAAGTCTGAGCGAGAATCTGAAAAACGTGGCGTGGAATCTGGGCGATGGTACTACTGCCAGCGGCGCAGTGGTAAATCATACTTACCTGCAATCCGGTGTTTACTCTGTTGCTCTGACGGGTACAACACAGAGTAATTGTTCAGATACATTAATAACAACCATAAGCGTGCAGGATCGTGGAAATACTTCATTGGTGAAATTATCCGGGGAAGATCTCCTGGTCCGGTGGGCAGGGGTGGGTGACTACGAGATCATAGCGCCTTCAGGCTTGATACAGGAATACCGGATTTTGAACGGGGACGGACGCACTCTACAATCTGTTCACCTGGACCATCCGGTAGCGAAGATCAGTGTTAACCTCGGTAACTACGCCAAAGGAATATGTTATCTGTTTATCGCCGGTGTGGACGGGGTGATAAAACTTATCTCTGATTAATGGCAACCTTATTTACACAAAAACGTTTAAATACTTATACATTTGAAAGATTTTACAGGGCATCAGTTTGTTGTATTCGTGTCAGTTAAATATTTCCAGTTTCCCAGCTTCTGAATTAAAAAATAGAAATCAGATGTCGTTATGTTTTTAAACCTTAGAATGTTTGTCTTCTCCAGGAAAATAAAACCGGGGAACGTTATTTCGGCAGCAGGTCTTTTAGTATTTATTTTTCAGTTTATAAACGCGTCCGCGCAAATAAACGCCTACGGTAAAGTTACAGCCATAACATCGGGCAATACGGTATTAACCGTAAATAATCTTAATCAAACTTTCGCTTCTTTCTCTGCTGGGCAGCGGATCATAGTTATTCAGATGCAGGGGGCCAGTTTGAGCGGATCAAATAACAATTCTTCTTTTGGCGGTTTAAATTCGCTCAACTCCGCGGGTTTGTATGAAGTAGCGCAGATCCAGGCGATTAACGGGGCAGCCACTTCAATGACACTGGCTTCGGCGCTGGTAAACAGTTACAGTACCACAGGCGGTCTTCAGGTTGTTTCATACCCTCAACTCGGCACTACCTCTTATACCACAACTGCTAATATCACAGGGGTTAGCTGGGATGGTAATCGCGGCGGGGTGATTGCATTTTATGTGAATGGTAACCTGTATCAGAATCACAACATCACAGCCAACAACATTGGTTTCCGCGGTGGCGACAAGGCTGGCCAGGATGATGGTGATTGTGAAGATGATGTCTGGCGCATAGCTTCAGGCGACGACCGGTATGCTGATAAGGGGGAAGGTATCTACATTACGACCAATGGGCAGAAAGCGGGAAAAGCCAAGGCTGTGAACGGCGGTGGCGGTGGCATAGTGCATAATGGCGGCGGCGGGGGCGGCGGAAATTATTCGGCCGGCGGAAATGGTTATTACGGGTACACCGGTGGGGGTTATTGTTCTTCAGGAAACAATGCGGGTGGCCAAGGGGGGCTGGCAGTGTCGTCCAATGCGAGCAGAGTTTTTATGGGCGGTGGAGGTGGTGGAGGTCAGGAGAACAATGGTGTTGGAACCGACGGAGGGAATGGCGGCGGCATCATTTTCATTAGTTGCGACACGCTTGTTATAGATGGAGTCTGCAGTCCCAGAAGCATCACGGCCAATGGTGAAACTATCACAAATTCAGGCAACGATGGCTGTGGAGGGGGCGGTGCCGGCGGCAGTATTGTTTTGGATATCGATGGCATGCGGGTAAAAAATGGGTGCGCTTTAACCATATCGGCTAATGGTGGAAATGGCGGAAGTGTTAATAACGGAGCGTCTCACGGGGCAGGCGGCGGTGGAGGTCAAGGTGCAATTTATTTACGGGCATCCACGCCGATAGCCAACGTTACTTTACAGTCCAACAACGGGGCTGGAGGCGCCGCTAATAATGGGGGTTCTCCACCTGTAGCGGGTTCCGGCGGAGGAAGTAACGGAGCGGGTATTTCGACAGGCGTTTCTGTGATAGCTTTGCCGGTCGAACTGGTATCATTCAACGGTATAGTGATGGGTAAAAATCTTGTTCAGCTAAATTGGAAAACCTTATCAGAAAAAGACAATCACTATTTTGAGGTCCTGCATTCCATAGATGGGGCAGATTGGTATCTCGCCGGAACGGTAGCCGGTTCGGGCACGAGTAATGAAGCCCGTGAATATTCTCTCGTGCATGCCTTCGCGGTTTCAGGAGTCAATTATTACAAACTCAAACAGGTTGATTTCGATAACACATATTCTTACAGCCCGATGGTTTATGTGGTACTGGAAATGGAAATTCAGAAAACCACAGTTTACCCCAACCCGGGCACAGGATTTTTTACAATTGACAAGGCGGTAGATTTGCTTCATGAAAAACTGATCCTCATCAATGCAATGGGTGCTCAGGTGCCGTTCCAGCATAAGTTATTGGAAACGGGAAAAGTGATAATTGATATTACAGGTCTGCCCGATGGTATCTATCTGCTTTGCGGAGAAACGGTGAGAGAACGCATCGTTCTGAAACGGTGATGACCGTTTTTTGACACCGGAAAAATTTTAGTAAACATTATGAAATTTGCGTATGTCGGTAACGGGCGAAACATTAATTTTAAAGAGTACTAAATATTTTTTGATGACAGATATTATAAAGAAAAACAATGTAAAGCAGTTCGGTAAGGGAGCCGAAACCATTATGTTTGCACATGGTTTCGGCTGCGACCTGAACATGTGGCGGTTCATCACACCTGCCTTTAAGGATGATTATCAGGTTGTGCTTTTTGACTACGTGGGATGTGGGAAGTCTGACCTTTCGGCTTATAATGATGAAAGGTATAGCACGCTGCAGGGATATGCTCAAGATATCATTGACATCTGTGATACCCTTCGCCTTGAAAAAATAATATTTGTTGGTCATTCAGTGAGTTCTATGATTGGACTGCTTGCTGCTATTCGCAGACCAGAATTATTTGATCGTTTGGTTTTCATTGGCCCATCACCAAGATATATTAACGATTTACCTGACTATGTGGGAGGATTTCAAAAGGCGGATCTTGAGGGTTTGTTGGATACAATGGATAAGAATTATATTGGATGGGCGCAGTTTCTCGCTCCCGTTATTATGAAAAATCCTGAGCTACCTCATTTATCCCATGAACTTGAACAAAGTTTTTGTTCAACCGATCCTAAGCTGGCCAGGAAGTTTGCTGAGGTTACATTTTTTTCAGATAACCGCGAAGATTTATCACGATTGAAAAATCCTTGTCTTATTCTGCAATGTTCTGATGATGCTATTGCACCGGATGCTGTTGGTGAGTATATGGCAAGAAAGATGCCTTCGGCAACATTCCGGAAAATGCACGCTACCGGACATTGCCCGCACATGAGCCATCCTGATGAAACGATCCAACTGATCAAAAGATACATCGCTTCAGAAAAACAGGCACTGGTTTGAAAAAGAAAGTTTCCGAATCCGATTTTTTTCTGATCAGTCCTTGCTATCTGATTGTTTTTTCGGATGTTGGCACCATTCTTAAAGTAAATGAAGCATTGGCGTCAGACCTGGGCTATAAAAGAGATGAGGTAGAACACATATTAAAGATTGAGGATCTGTTCACACCTGGTTCGCGTATTTTTTATCAAACTCACGTGTTTCCTCTTGTAAAAATGCATAGGGCTTACAACGAACTTTTTTTGGTTTTTAAATCCAGAAATGGGAATGAAATTCCGGTTTTACTTAATGCATTTTGGGGTTCAGAAGATACCTCAGGAAGTATAATCTTTGGAGGGATACAGATAAGTAAAAGAAACAGGTATGAACAGGAAATTCTTCAGGCTAAAAAAGAGGCCGAAAGGGCGCAGCAGGAGAATGAAGATTTCAAAAAACTTCGGGCGCAGCTTGAGCGAAATCAGGAGACACTGGAATTAAGACTAAGGAAACTCGCGCAAACCCTTCGTGAGCATCAGGAAATCAATGCTGTAATTTCCCACGATCTTCAGGAACCTCTTCGTAAGATCTCAATTTTCGGAAAAATCATTCAATCCGAACCTGTTGTCGCGAAGCTGGGCGAAGTGAATAAGAACATTGACAAACTGACGAGATCTGCCGATCACATGCGAAAACTTGTTATGAGTGTTCAGCAGTTTCTCTCAATTAATGAGAAGAGGTTTAGCCCACAATTTCACGATCTTCAATCGGTTATTTCTAAGGGCATCGAAAAAGCGGTCGATGCCCAGGGTGTGGATTGTTTTGTGAACCTTAACGGGGTGGCACAAGTCTATGGAGACAGAACAATGCTTGAGGATCTGATTAGTGAACTGTTTACGAATGCAATCAAATTCAGAGATGTTAAAAAAGAACGACTGTTGGTGGAATTTAATGCAAATATTACAGAGGAGAATTTTTTCCGGGAATTGCCAGCCCGCTATAAATACCACAGGTCTCTGAAAATTTCAGTCAGTGATGACGGGGTGGGATTCCCGGAAGCGCTGGCGGAAGAGGTATTCCGGCTCTTCCGTAAGGCACACATTAATGACGAGGGTTACGGGGTGGGACTCGCATTATGCAGAAAGATCATAGAACTTCACGATGGGCTGATTAGTGTAAAAAGCACTGTTGGGAAGGGTACAACCATTACTTTTATGTTGCCTGAGAAAGGCTAGGGATTTGTACCCACCATGACCACAAAGCTCCGAAAAGATCGAACTTGGTTTTTGAGGTTTGGAAACTACCTGAAAGGCTTTCACTGATCTTACCAGTGATCAGACAGTATTCCTCAATTGTGTGTGGTTTAACATAGTACGCAGCAGCACCAAGCGATTTAGCCAATTCTATGTCCTCATTGTTACTTGACGTGGAAAGAACAATTACTGGCACACTTTTTAGTCTTTCATTTTCTTTCATCTTTTTGATGACGTCGAATCCCGACACCAAAGGCATTCGGATATCCGTAATCACTAGTTGATAAGAGTTGTCGTTTGAATCGACTGATTGGAAAAATTCCGTTCCGTTTGTATAGACATTAATATCGAAAAGATCAGAACAGTCTCTGAACGCAGTACAAATGAATTCGCGGTCATCAGCGTCGTCCTCCACCAACGCAATTGAAATTTTACCCTCCGTTTTAGTTTTCTCAATGCTCCGTGCAGCTTTCACCATCATTGATTTTCTATTGGTTAGATTGTTTTTTGTTTCGTTTAAGATAGCAATTCTATCTTTCAGGTCAAAATATACTGCCCGGAGTTCATAGTATTCGGAAGTGCGGATACTTCTGCTCTGTCTCAATATTTCGTTTAATTTGCAGATAATATGAATTAGTTCTCTTCTTACTGTAAATATTTCTTCTTCTATTTCATATAATCGCCGATAATTCGTCATTCGTCAATATACGATAAGCTGGTGTTATAAATTTAATGATTCGGTGAAAGCGGTATTAGAGTCGTTTGTGAAGGGCGTTCCTGGGTCAGAAAATTTTTTTGTTATAAAAATTTCGGCGAACAATTTTCCAAAATTTCTTTTAAGTTTTTCCTTGATCTCGTTCATGTCCACTTCGCGTCCCAGTTCTTTTTTCAGACTGGTAACCCCTTTATCCGCGATGCCGCAAGCCACAATATTCTTAAAATAATCAAGGTCGCAGTTCACATTAAATCCCCAGCCATGCATGGTGACCCAGCGGCTGCAGCGCACGCCCATGGCGCAGATCTTCCGGGCTTTCAGTGGATCATCGGCATCCAGCCACACACCGGTTTCGCCTGTACTCCTGCCACTTCGGATGCCATATTCAGACAGCGTAAGAATAATGGTTTCTTCCAGCAGACGCAGGTATTTGTGGATGTCTGTAAAAAAATGATCGAGGTCCAGGATGGGATAAGCCACCAGTTGCCCCGGACCGTGATAAGTGATGTCGCCGCCACGGTTGATCTTGTAATACCGCGCTTCTTTTTCGTTCAACTGTTCTTCGTTGAGCAAAAGGTGTTCTTCTTTGCCGCTTTTGCCGAGCGTGTAAACGTGAGGATGTTCAACAAAGAGCAGATAGTTTTTTGTAAGCGTGGTTTCTGTTTCAGGCAAATTGCGGTTTGTTATTTTCTGCCGGATGGTCGCGTCAAATAATTTCTCCTGGTAGTCCCAGCAGGTTTTGTAATCCATCTGTCCCAGATCCCTGAAAAT
>CAZFCR010000217.1:0-6200 GCA_964517305.1 uncultured Akkermansia sp. | reverse complement strand
GCCAGTGAAAATAAAGCAGAAGATAAAGCCAGAACAACAAAAAGTATTCTTTTACCGGTCATATATTTTACAAAAATCGTGGGTTGATAAGGGCCTGTTTTTGTCCGCCAAGGTCAATGCCTATCATCACTTCGTGGCTGCCACCCAGTCTGCGCGCATCCTGAAGCCCGGTATCATAGGAGTATCCCACCCTGAACCTGTTGTTTACATAAAACTGAAGCAACGCCCCGGGCCCGTACTGGTTGCGATAAAACGCGCCAAGCCAGAGTCGCTGGTAAAGAAAAAAGTTAAGGTTGAGATCGGCTGATACAACGGTATTCACCTGTTTAACCAGAATGGTAGGCGCAAAAACGAGGTTCTTTCCAATCAGGAAAGATTTTCCGGCAGTAAGGAAAACATGCGTTTTTAAACGGTAACGAACGCGTCCCGAATCAGATCCTTCCCGCGCATAAGTGTAAACACTGGCATCATTAAGATGCGTAGCGCTGAAGCCAACAAAAAATGAATTGGCTTTTAAATACAGACCGCTGTTGATGTCAAGAGCACCCTGGTTTTGATTCTGGTATAGTTCGCCGGGGGTTTCGCCTGACTGGAATTTGATTTTTGTAAAGTTGAACTGGTAACGGTTGTATCCGGCATTAACGCCAAACGACAGACGCATGCGCGGACTCAGTTTAAGCATGTAGGCGATGTTGCCATAGGCGCCGATCACATTGCGGGGACCCATTTCGTCGTTAACGATCGTAAGACCAAGTCCCAGGTTTTTTTTAAGCACAGATCCGTGTATACTCAAACAGGTGGTTTGGGGTGCACCCTCAAATCCCACCCATTGCTGACGACGCGCGGCCACCACGGCCAGACCATCGCGCGCACCCGCGTAGGCGGGGTTGATGATGAGCTGGTTAAACTGGTAAAGATTGTATTGGGGATCCTGCTGGGCAAATGCCGGCAAAGAAATCAGAAGGAAACACAAAGGAAAATAAATGTATTTTTTCATTTTAGTTTTTGATTAATTCAACCCAGCCTTTTAAAGGTTTGCTGCCGTCTCCAAGTTCTATGATGTAAAAATAAGTACTTGAAACGAGTTTATTGAGCATTTCTTCTTTGGGCCAGAATTTTGTGACATTATCGTATCCCTGCTCATCGTAAAGCAGAACGCCCCAGCGGTTATAGATGGAAACCCTGTTGGCCGGAAATTCGGTGATGTTCTCAATGAACCAGGTATCGTTCTGCCCGTCGCGGTTCGGGGTCACACCGCTGTATACCACCAGGCGGCAGGCCTCTGTCGAATTCAGGATCTGAATGGGCCCGCGGCGGATGGTATCGCTGCCCACCTTTCCGGCAATTGTAGTGTATGTGCTGATGATGGTCACATAATAATCACCGGCCTTCAGGTTGTCCACGCGGTTATCGCAATTCCCCGAAGGACAAGCGCCGGCCGACCAGAGGTATTGTTCGCTGTGTTGTTGGTTAAGGCTTGAGAAACTGATGGAGATCATGCCGTCGTCGCGGTCAACGCAGCTCAGTCCGCTGTAAGCGATGCTCACGCCGTCGCTGATCTCGGGCTGCAGAAACCCCTGTGTGATAACGATGGCCGGACCAGCCTGTGTTTCAGTAAATACTTCGCCGATGTTATCGCTGATGGAGATCGAAGGCGCCTGGCGGTGTTCGCCCGCTGCATTCATTACCTGGGGCGAAACGGTCTGCGCCTTTCCGCTGAACGAGGCCATCAACAATATGAAAAAAAAGTATTTCATTGGTCTGCGCCTTCTTTATTTAAAATTTCTCCTGTACAATAAATTTGCCGCCGAAGTTACCCGGATCCATCATCACACCATTCGCTGAATTACCATCTGTATAGGCGCGTATGGTAATGGTGTGAGAACCTACCGCCAGATTGCTGAATACGGCTTTGATATCGATGTAATCAGTAATGTTTGGACCCAGAAGATAATGTTCTGTTGACACTGTGGCCGGACTGTTGTCGACCATGATCTCGAATTTGATCCAGTTGTAAGGAAAAAGAATCACATTTGTACCACTAAATGCACGGCTGTGAAGGGTGATCTCTACTTCGGTATTTGGATAAATTTTATTGAAAGTTTTTGATCCGATGTTCAGGTTAGTGGGCATACCTGTAACCAGTACCGTTCCTATATTCAGATTTCCGATCGCAATCGGCGGAGGTGAATTTCTCCAATACCCTTTTCCTGCTGCATCACTGATCATCATCTTTCCGTTTCCCTGAGTACCATCAACCACTTTGATAGATCCCGATACGTCTAGTCTTTCAGTCGGCGATGTTGTGCCAACGCCAAAAAACCCCCCGACATAAGCATTAAACGGACTATATAAACCCCATACGCCATTACCATCGTTAAACGCCAACGCACCCCAGTACGAACCGCCATAATTGGCACCAATTACACCGGCTGAATTGGGATAATCATTAAAATTATGCCCTGCCACACCGGCACTGTAGTTATTTCCCCAGAATGAATGTCCCTGCACAGCCGCGTCCGTTTGTCCGAAGGCCCAACCGGTTCCGCCATTGGCCTGTACATTGGAACCTCCGCGGTAACCATACAGTGTAGCTTTACCTGGACCGTAATCGCCCACGTTCATAGCGTCGCGATGCGCATAGAGATTATAAGAACTGGTAGGTGCGGCATTTACTGCCACAAATCCCTGCGCGTTGATCTGCATCCTGTCAACATTGTTGGTTCTGAAATTCAAAACATTGGCGTCCGTAGTTCCTAAAAAATTAACCGATGGTGTAATGTTTGCGTTTCCAAGGGTGCTCCAGATGCCGTTGCTGCCGCTGTTCACAGCCAGTGAGTTGGAGGCCGGACCTGCGCTCAGAATGCCATTGGTAAAAGACAGAAGCGGTGTAATGTTCACTGAATTGGTGCCCGATGATAAAAATCCATTTGCACTGGTGTAGGTCAGCACCGGCACGTTCACATTAAAACTCAGACCTGTGCTCGGACTCACCAGCGCAAGGCCCGATCCGGTAACGGTGGCCGTTGGCGGCATGGGAGTAGCCACAGTAAAATTAGGAAAGGTACCGATCACTGAGGTAACACCCACACCTGTAATGTTGGTGACCGGTGTGTTAACCGAATAATTTGGAAAAACGCCGCTTACTGTGGTCGCGCCTGCACCTGTAATATTCGGACTAGGCGTATTCACGGCATAATTGGGAAATGCCCCGCTCACCGTGCTGATGCCGCTTCCCGTAACGCTGACGCTGGGCGTGCTGATTGAAAAATTGGGATACGCGCCGCCCACTGTGATGGCGCCCCCGCCTGTGATACCGGTAGCCGGAGTGTTAACGTTGAAGTTAGGAAAACTGCCGCTTACCGTGCTGGCGCCTGTTGCCGTAACATTAACGCTTGGAGTGCCAATGGTAAAATTAGGAAAGTTACCGGCAATGGTAATGGCACCCGCACTGTTGAGATTGGTGACAGGCGTACCGATGTTAAAGTTCGGGAAGGTGCCGCTGACGCTGCTCGCGCCGCTGGCTGTGATGTTGGTGGCTGGTGTATTCACCACGTAATTCGGGAATACGCCGCTTACTGTGGTAATGCCCGCTCCCGTAAGATTGGTTGAAGGGGTGCTTACTGTGAAATTCGGAAAATTACCTCCTACTGTAATGGCACCCCCGCCGGTAATATTGGTGCTGGGTGTACTCACTGTAAAGTTCGGAAAGTTACCTCCTACTGTTGTGGCGCCCCCTCCAATAATATTGGTGCTGGGTGTACTCACTGTGAAGTTGGGAAAATTACCCCCTACTGTTGTGGCGCCCCCACCGGTAATATTGGTACTTGGCGTGCTTACTGTGAAGTTAGGAAAATTACCTCCCACCGTTGTAGCGCCGCCGCCGGTAATATTGGTGGAAGGCGTATTGATGGTAAAGTTAGGATACGTTCCACTGACATTGGTGGCGCCCGTTCCGTTAAAAACAGGAGCTGCAACATTCACCAGAAAATCGTTGGCGCCCAGGGTGCTTACCGTAGCTATGCCTGCGCCCTGAATAGTGGCTGAACTGCCGGCCGGCAATAAAACGGTATTCGACAAAGGACCGACAGAAAGTGTATTTCCTGAAATACTGAGGCCCGGAGCAATGGTCACGGTATTGCCTTCGCTGATGGACAGATCGTTGCCTGAATAATTTAAAGTCGGAGTCGCGTTGATGGTGAAGTTAGGATAGGCGCTGTTGACCTGAACGTTGCTGTTGCCCGAAATGGCTATGGTTTGATCAGGTGCCGCGTTGGAAATAACCGAACCTGTCATTGAAATACCATTACCTGCCGTGTACATAGCACCGGAATTGAGTGTATAGGATTGTGCACCGATGGTTAATACATTGGTCGTATTGCTGAAGGCTGAGGGTACCGACTGCGCATGAAGAGCATAAGGCACGCTCAGCATTTCCTGAACCCCAAGATCAGTAAAATTGCCATTGGAAGCTGTATCCACCCACAGTTGCATAAAAGTGGGTCCGTTTGCCCAGTTCACCTGCGATAAACCCGCAGTCGTGGTTTTACCAATCTGGGTGGTAAAAAGTCCTAAGGAATTGGTGGTTACGGATTGTTCCTCAGTAAAAACAGTGGCCGAAGTGGCGCTGCCCTGACGCAATTCAAATTTGAGAACCAGAGGCCTGTTCACAATGGGAACACCTGCGCTGTTGCGCGCCAGACCCTGATAGTTAATACGCTGTGGTGCCTGGGAAAAAGCAAAAAACGCGGAAAAAGTAAAAAACAGTAAAAGTTTGAAGTTCATGGGTGGGTTTTTTGATTAGCAGCTTTTCGACGAAGCGGGCTTTTGGGTAGAGCAAAAATAGGAAAATTATGATCAACTGAAAGTTAAATCTCAAACAGATGGCTGCTTTCCACGATACAGATCTGCGAAAGGTAACGTTTGTACCACTTGTGCGCCTGCGCTTTTGCCATTTTATGAACCGCATGTATGCGCCATGCTTCTATGGCTTCTTTATTTTCCCAGTAACTGATAAAAATTCCACGACTGTTGTCACCCGCGCTTTCATACCCAAGGTATCCGGGCTGTTCCTGCGCAAGCCGCATCACTTCCTCATCCATTTCGGCGTAACCATCCAGTGTATCTGATTTTGACGACGCGAAAATAACTGCGTAAAAGTTGTTTTTAGGAAGGGGCCTTACAAATGGCATGGCGGTGTTTTGAGCGAAAGTAGAGAATTTTCTGGGAAGTACGAGGTACAAGTACGAAGTGCGAGGTACGAAGCACGGAGTTGGAGTTGTCAATGCCTGGATACGTTTGACCGTTTTACCGTACTGCGTCCATTTGCTTGTTTTTCAATAACGCACCAAAATTCCGATAGGTTATTTTTCACAGGCAGATTTATGCAGCTTTTTTTGCGGTGAGTTCTGATCATTAACAAAAACTGACGATATGACACGTTAAAAAAGTCGTGTCATATGAGTTATGTATGAGGTATATAAGAGTTATGTATATGGGAAACCTATGGGAAACCCAGGGTAAGGTGCCTAAAAACAGCAGGAGTCTCCGGTATAAAAGACTCAATGACTAAGCAAAAGCCCACACAATCGTACATAATAAGGAAATTGACTACACAAACCTGCAATACTTTGCATGGCCGCCCTGTTTAATGGAAAAAGATAGCAGCTGCCGGTAATTGAAGCACAAAAATCCGAAAATCGTAGGTTGTAAATCTAAAATTGCTTCGTCCTCAATGCCCACCCGCAGCGCGCGGCCTCCCAACTCAGGTGGTTTAGCCCATCGAAACCACCTTTCCAAAAATTTTAGGCTCCATTTAATTCTTCAATAACCGGGGCTTCGACCAACTCATCCGCCTGGTTTTTCGGGACTAATCGTAAATCGCTAAATCGTAAATCGTCAATTCACTTCGTCCTTCGTACCTCGTCACTTGGCCGATTGTTGCGCGCAGAGACCCAAGAGCCAAAGCGCGCAGAGATTGTAATCGTAGATCGTAAATCCAAAATCGTAAATACCCTTCCTCTTTCGTCCTTCGTATTTCGTACCTCGTACTTTAATCGTAGATCGTACCTCGTAAATCGTAAATTCCATCGTACTTCCCTCACCCCACTCTGCGCCAGTCCTGCCGGCTTTGTTGCTGCCTGCGCAGTTGCTCAGTGTAAACGCGGTTGTTTTCGTTTTCAAGCAGCGGATCTTCATCC
>CAZFCR010000216.1:0-6214 GCA_964517305.1 uncultured Akkermansia sp. | reverse complement strand
CGTTGGCAGATGTTTACGGGGCACCTGCATGGCAGTTTTTAGCTGGTGCCGCAACACTTCTTCTTCTGCAGATGATACTTTTTTCCTGCGGAGATGGTCTTTTACAAGATCATAAACGCGGGTAGTTAAGATAAGGGGTTGTTGATTTTTAATGGTTTCGTGTGACATGTTTCTGAGTTTTATTTCAATCGGTGACGCGTGCAGTGCCATCAGCAGCTGATGAACGGTTCTCAAATGGAAATGTGTCAGCCGTCTGCCGGATCATGACTGAAGGTTAGAAAGGTTACAACAAGATGGAGAGCCCTGCGCTGATGGCCGGCAGGGTTTAAGACACGAAGTCTTTCGAATGTTTAAGAAAAGCTGCATCCTGCCTGTACCAAAGCACTGCTGTTGTGTTGATTAGTTTTAAAGCCTGTATGCCTGATTTTTTATCCATCAGAGAGAGTGATGATTTAAATTGCCTGAGATTTGTTTTCAGGCATTGGTTTGTTGTGGTCTGTTTTTTGAAATGGTAAGGATGGGTAACGTGTTTTGAAAAACAAGCTGTCTTGAGCTGCTTTTTTCAAAGATGCGTTCGTAGAAATTACGTTTGCCCGAAAACACACAAAGCATGTCGATGCCACCGCTCTTCAGGTACTCTTCAATGCCGGCCTTTACATCGGTGTTCATGATGCTGCGTCCTTCTATCTTTGCGTAATTAAACGTCATCTTGAAATTTTGCGCGAGCAGTGCGGGATCTGTTCCCGGTTCGACATCGGGCCGGTGTACATGAACGATATGGATCCGGGTATCAAAGATCTTTGCAAGTGGCAATAACAAGTCGAATTCCTGTTCAGGATTGATCATGTCGGTTGCGTATACAATGTCGTTGATGCCATTAAAAAAGGCCATCTCGGGGACTGTTAATACGGGGATTGCACTTTTTCTGATCACTGCCGCGGCGCTGTTTCCCAAAAACGTTTTTTTAAGACCACTTTTGCCTTTGGTTCCCATCACAATCAGATCACAGTGGTACTCCATTGCATTTCGGTTGATGGTTTGTTCAAGTGAATTGCCTTCTTCCACAGAATACACGGCCTGCAGGTCTCCCTGGATCTTTTCACGGATCTCAGTTAAAAGATGTAGACAGGCAACTTCCTTTTCGCGTTTTTTTGTTTTGATCAGCTCTTCGTGCCCGAACTCGGAGAGCGTGCGTGTCCGCACATCAATATGAAAAATGTGCAGAAGAATCAACTGTGCTTTCAGTGTCACCGCCAGGTTGGCCGCGTACAGGACGGCTACTTTCGAAAGCGGTGAAAGATCGGTAGGAACTAAGATTTTCATTGGATAAGATTTAAATTATTTATACGTTTTTATTCGCTGCAGACATCATCATGTTTTGGGGTTGACGACCCCAATCACCTTTAGTTCGCGGCTGATGCCGTTTGTAACCATTGTTACAAGGTCGCCTGCATAGTGGCCCATTAACGCAGTGCTCAGCGGGGAAAAGACGGAGATACAGCCTTTTTTAAGATCAACGGAGTCGGGCATCACGATCCTTATTTTCTGGCTGCGCTGAGCGCGGGTGTCGAAAATTTCCACGTCTGAATGTAAACGTACCGCCTCGCCATGTGTAAATTCTGTATTTAAGTCAGCACGGCTTGCATTTGAATTTTGCGGGTGTTTCGGGTTTTCATTTCTGGTCTCTGTTTTCATGATTCAGTTTTTTTGATGGACATTATTTAATGAGCTCCGGAGCTGATGACTTTTATGATCTTCAATTCTTTTTTTAAGCCACCTATGTTCATGTGGATACTGTCGTTTTCCCGGCTGCCGAATATGGCCATGCTGATGGGCGCGAACACTGAAATATTTTTTTGTTTCAGGTCTGCTTCACCGGGCAGGACAATGCGGATCTTCACTACCTTCCTGAGAATTGAATGCCAGAGAACCACCAGGGAGTTTAAACGCACGGTGTGTTTGGGAACGTGTTCGTCCTGAACGACTTTCTTTTTTCTCAGAAGTTTTTTAAAGAATCGTGAGTCGTTCTTGTTTTTTTGTGCAGCGTTTTGAATGGCGCGTAAATCCGCGTCGGAAATGATTGAATTCATAATACGATAAGGTTTAAGTTAAATCAACCCAGAGGGTTAATCAAAAATTCTGAAGAGCATGGATTTTCCCCGGTGCGGAGCGCTACCGGGCAGAAGTATTAAAGACCTTGTTAGCCGAAGAGGAAAACAATCCTGCGGTGAAAGCAACAATGATTGCATTCGTGTAGAGAGATATGTGTGCAGGCTGGATCATTGTTTCACAAACATAGTTGTTACTTGTGGCATTAAAAAGTTAAAAAATCCGAAGAGTCACAGTTTGATAACCATCAGCTCAACAGACAAGGTATTTAATTGAAGTAAAGCTGAGGGGCTCAGGGCACCTGCTTTCCCAGATTCTGAATTTTTTTACGATCGCCAACAATCCAGATGATGTCTCCCCATTCAAAAGTAGTTCCTGATTCGGGATTCAGCATCCATACGCCGTTTCTTTCGATCCCGATAATGAGTCCATTGGTTTTTTCTCTGATCTTTGAATCGCGGATGGCAATGTTTTTTAAACGGGTATTTTCATCCACTATCACTTTTTGCAACACTATATCTTCGAGAGGCACCTGGTTAGCACTCAGATTTTCGGTGCTTTCAAAAACGGGTTTAAACACCTGCATCTGTTCTTCGGTAGAAATGATACCAACTTCGTCTAATGGCATTAAAGTTTCGTTTGCACCCGGCGAATGTATAATTTTATCACCGCGTTTAATGTACGCGATGTTTACACCGTATTGTTCACGCCAGGCGAGATCCATAAGGCGCTTTCCTGCAAACAATGCAAGTTGTTTAACATTCATGGAAGTAATGTAGGTAGATCTGGCTGTAAGACTCGTCTGAAACAGATTGTTTTTTTCCAAAAGCTTTGCAGCTATCGGATCATTCTCCGCCGCTTCCCGTTCACGGGAACTCAGGTTCGATAAAAACCGCCCTTCCATGCGCTGATAAAAATTCCGTGCTTTTTTTGAAAGCAGGTAAAGCGCTCCGGTCACGATGGGAAGAACTACCAGCAAGGCTATTCCCGGATTAAAAAGTTGTGTTACAAAAAATCCTATGATGGCAACTCCCAGCAAATTTCTGAATGTTTCTACTACCACGAGCGGACCACGGTTATATTTTCTGTCGACCCACAGTTCTTTATATGACATGGTTTGAAGTTTTTTTGACATCAGGGCCCATAAGAATGGTGACGCAATGAGCAATGTGAGTGTGAGTGCAATAATATCCGCCAGCATGGGATCGTTGATGCTTTTTTCTAAAAAAGGCACCATCACATTCAGGGACAAAAGGAAAACTGCAAGAAGAATAATACCATTGGTGACGGCGATGATCGCGTAAGAACGTAGTACGGAGCGCCAGTTGCTTTCGGCCTGAATGGTTTGAGTGCCGGCCGAATAACGGTTTATTCCGCGGATCCAGGATGCAGGCAGTACCCTTATCAGAAAATGGTAAAACGGTTCTGAATATTTAATCATGTACGGCGTTGTAAAGGTGGTAATGGCGGAGGCCCCCACAGCTACGGGGAAGAGAAATTCGCTGATGACACCCAGAGAGAGACCCAGGGTTGCTACGATGAATGCGAATTCGCCAATCTGCGCCATACTCATACCCACCTGAACAGACTGTTTTAAGGGCTGTCCCGATAAAATTGCGCCCAGCGTGGTGCTGAAAAGTTTGCCAAAAATCGTAAGCAGCGTTACAATCAGCACGGGCCATTTGTGTTCCATGATAGCATTGGGATCTATGAGCATACCTACTGATACAAAAAAAACGGCACCGAACAGGTTTTTTACCGGATGCGTGAGGTGTTCAACTTTTTCGGCTGCAGTGGTTTCAGCCAGAACAGAACCCATGATAAAAGCACCCAATTCGGCTGAAAATCCAACCTGAGTGGCAAGGATTACCATTCCCAGGCAAAGACCTACAGAAAGGATCAGCAACGTTTCGTCATCAAGCACTTTTTTTGCTCTTTTGAGGAAAGTGGGGAGAAGAAAAATTCCCGCAATGAACCACAACAGCAGAAAAAAGAGCAGTCTCGCCACCGTGAACAGCAGCTCGGTGCCTTCAAACTGCTGACTTACCGCCATGGTTGAAAGTAGCACCATCAACAGGATCACAACTATATCCTCCACTACCAGTACGCCAAATACAATGCCTGCAAATTGTTTTGTTTTTATTCCAAGTTCATCAAACGCTTTTATAATAATGGTTGTTGAAGAACTAGCCAGCATTCCGCCCAGGAATAAGCTATCCATTGTTGACCAGCCCATCCAGTGCCCTGCAAGATAACCCGCAACCGTGATAAAAATTATTTCTACAAAGGCGGTGACCGATGCGCTGCCGCCAACACGGACGAGTTTTTTAAAACTGAATTCCAGACCAAGGCTGAACAGTAAAAATATCACACCTATCTCAGCCCATGTTTCGATATTTTCATGATCTGCTATTGTAGGGGTTATTGAAATATGAGGTCCAACCAATAGTCCTGCCAGAATGTACCCTAACACTACCGGCTGTTTAATCCATCTGAAAATGAGTGTGGTGATTGCGCCTGTTATCAGAATTAAGGCAAGGTCTTCAATAAGTTTTGGTAAGTGTCCCATAATAATATTTTCCGTAATTTAGAAATCATGCCAAGAGGGCAGTGCCGGGCCGGAAGTTAAGATATATCCAAAGAATAAACAATCAACATAATTGTAAAAAAAATGGAAAATCCGAGGAACAGAATCATTGTGATGGCTGAATTTACCGAAGCGTCACGCTTACTGCTTCAACTTGCAAGAGATATTGCCGCACCAAAAAACCTGCCAGTGGTAGTGGTTCATCAGCCACTCGGCCCCGTTCCGGTAGTAACAGAATCAGAGATGACCGGACAAATAAAAAAAGAGGAAGCACAACACGCACTTGGTGAATTAGAAAAATTTGCCGGTCCGATTTTTATTCCAAAAACAAACGTCGTTTATAAAGTATCGCGCGAACACCTGGCTGAACAGGTGCATAGATTACAAGACGAGGATATTAAAGATTTTATTATAACAGGCTCGAGGCCGAAAGAATGGCCCGAACGCTTACTCATAGGCAGTACAGCGGTAAGCCTGGTAGACCACACTGATCAAATTACCATGGTTGTACCTGAAGGGCAATCCGGTGCAATTACAAACAGCATATGTGTTTCACTAAGCGCTAAGTTTGCGTTTAATTACGAGGCTTTTGAAAGACTGTTAAGCGTTGCACCCAATATTCAAAAGATACATTTGATTACGGTCGTCACTGATGAGGAGGAACAAATGTCTGCAACCGATTATTTAGAGCGCATACAAAAAAACTATAAAAATAATTATAGCACTTCAATAACGGTTCTTAAATCTGAGGAACCCTGGCTGATGGTAGAGGATTTCCTGTCTTCAAACCCCGGCCTGCTTGTGCTGCAAAGAGGCTCCAGAAACCTGGCGGATACATTCAGACGCTTTTTTATCAATCGCTTTATTTATGCCGCGAGGAGACCACTCGTTGTTCTCCCCTGAGCAAGATTCGTGACTGTTTCAGATCAGGTCAAACAGAAGGAGGCCTGAAAAAATGTTTATTGGATGCAGAGGTTTATTAACATATGTGAAGGACCAACAGGCTTCTGCCTGAGTACCTTTATATAAGCAATAAGCTGCAAAACTTAAAAATCATAAATCATGAAACGTCTTGAAAAAAAAGTAATAGTGATCACCGGTGCCGGGATGGGACTGGGATTAGCAACGGCCATTGAGGCTGCAAAAAATGGCGCGCGTTTGTCGCTTGTCGACTATAATGGCGAAGCGCTCGAAAAAGCAAAAGCACAGATTGTGAAAGAGGTGCCGGGCACAGAGGTGTTAACTGTGGTTGCAGACGTGTCGGAGGAGACAGCGGTTAAAAATTATGTGGATGTTACGGTTAAACAGTACGGCCGCATTGATGGGTTTTACAATAACGCGGGCATAGAAGGCAGACAAGCTTCCATGACGGAGTATGATGTGACTGTTTTTAAAAAAGTGGTGGACATTAATCTGATGGGTGTGTATTACGGCATGCGTTATGTTTTACCGGTGATGCAGAAACAGAATTCCGGACGCATCGTGAACGTAGCATCAGTTGGCGGCATTCGCGGGGTG
>CAZFCR010000215.1:0-6287 GCA_964517305.1 uncultured Akkermansia sp. | reverse complement strand
GCCACTTTCATGAGTTCCTTGTCCTTGGCGTCAGACTTAAGGCTTTCCCCCGGCACCGGCGGTTCGGGGTGCAGACCAAACAACCGGATGGGTATACCTGAGCGGAGTTTAATAACAGCATCCACTGAGGGCACATCGTTCTTAACGAGGTATTTTACCGATGCTTTTTCCAGCGGAAGCCTGCTGTAGAACAAAAGTCCATAGGTATTGTCAAGGGGTTCAGCCAGAGTATAAGGATGCGTTGTTTCCAGAACACGCATGGCTGATTGCCACTTTTGATCGGTTTCGAGCAAAAGAATCACGTCAGGATCGGTTGCCCTGATCTGTTCCAGCATTTTATTGTAATCGCGGTTATCCTGATAAACATTGGCAGAGAAAACGCCCACAGCATTTTCTTTCGATGCCTCTTTTATGGTTTTCACTTCTTTTGATGCAACAATGGTGTAAGGAAAAACATTGTAGGCCAGATAAACGCAGCAAACGGCTAACAGACCTACTGCTATAAAATCGGTTTTCAATCCTGCAACCCACGCCGAGATCCAGCCTGCCAATGTAAGCAGTACAAGAATGAGTTTCTGAAAACGCGGATATTCAAGTGACCTGAAAATCCAGTAATTGTCCCGCACGAGGGGTAAAAAAGTGAGTACTACCAATAAATAACTAAAAACCTGCAGCAACACCGCCATAACTTTTATCCATCACAAAAGATAATATTATGCCTGAAAATGCCCCACCTTAAAAAACAAAAAAGCCCCCTGGATTTCCAGGAGGCTTTTAATTGAATTTTATCTTGATTATTCTTTGATCATCTTAACGATCTTCACATTCTGGCTGGTTACTACTTTTACATAATAAACGCCATTTGCGAGGCCACTGATGTCAAATTCAGCATTGGATGAAGCCTTTGATTTGCTTACAATCCTTCCCGCAACATCAATTACTTCAACACTGCTAACAGTTAATGCGCCTGCACTAACGGTAAACTTTCCATTGTTCGGATTAGGGAACACACTTAAACCACCATTTCCGGTTAATTCGTTGATGGCGGTACACTCGTTCACATCCACAATGATCTTGGCGGTGTTTTTACAGCCATTGGCATCGGTACCGGTTACGGTATAAATGGCTGATGACTGCGGCGTGATAGAGATAGGGTTTCCGATGAACAGCTCAGAGTTGCTGGATACCCACTGGTATGAATTAGCGCCGCTTCCGGTTAATACAACCTGCTGGCCAACACAAATGTTGTTGATATCGCTTGAAACTGCTACGTTAGGAATACTGTTTACAGTGATGGCCTGTGTTACCATTACCGCGCAACCGGCAGAACTGAAACCAAGAACGGAATAAGTTGTGCTTGCAGTTGGGGTAACCGTGGTAAACGCCGTTGACGGGCCATGTGACCAGTTATAGGTATCTGCGCCAGTAGCGATGAGTTTTACAGGCTGGCTGCCACAAACTTCGGTTTTATCAGCAACAATGCTCACCTCAGGAGTTACTTCAACCTGTACAGCTTTATACACTGAAGCCGAACAACCCGTAAGAGCGTTGGTACCGGTTACAGTGTAACCAGTGGTAGTAATGCCCGGCGTTAAAGAAACCGCCGCGCCTGTTGCACCTGTATTCCAGGTGTATGAGTTGGCACCGCTGGCGATCAGATTTAAAGGCTGTCCGGTACATGCAACTGAAGGACCACTCACAGACATGTTTGGACCGTTAAGGTCGCATGGAATAGTAACCCGCAACTCGTCCCAGCTCAGGTAAGGAGCTCCGGTAAGTGTTGAGGTAGCAAGCACCCCTACATAATAGGTGCCCGGTGAAGACACTGAAAAAGTGCCGCCCAAAGTAGTGTAAATAGGGCTAACCGCAGGCCCAGGAGTAGAGGCTACGGTTTGCGCACCGGTAGCAGACTGGGTGTTGTTAATAAGGATAGAAAGATCAGTCCAGTTGACATTGGATTGGTCAGTGATCCACCTTAAAGAAGCGGAATAAGTAATACCGGTTTGCATGGTAATACCATTGCTATAAAAAGATTTTAGTCCGGATGGTGTTTGAAAAAACGACGCAAAACTGGTTCCCTGAGAAGGGATCCTGCCAAGCGTGTTGGAAGTAGTATAGGTAAGCGTGGCGCCACCGCCACTGCTGGCCGACCATGAACAGTTAGGCATTAGTTGCGTAAGACTGCTGTTGTAGAACATGTTCTCAAAACTTTCGTAATAAGGCACTGTGCTGATGGTTACCGGCTGAACGGATACGCCAGCCGCAGAAGCGCTGGTTGTGCCGCCCGCCGTACAGGTAATTACAGCCTGGTACCAGGTATTGGCCGATACGTTGCTGGCTGTATAGGTAGTTGCAGTAGCGTTGGGAACGGAGACAAAGGGTCCGAAAGCCGAAGAGGTTGAAGCCTGCCACTGGAATGTGTAACCAGCAGCAGCTGTATAATTCTGGCTGGCAAGCGAAAGGTTAACCGCAGCGCCTGGGCAGATGAGTGATGCAGGTCCGGCTATTACAGTGTTTGAAGCCGGGATACCCGCGCATGGAATAGAAACACAAGCTCCTGTGGTAGTCACGGTAAAATTAAACCCACTCTGGGTCACAGAACCGTCACTGTCAAAACGAACGGTGATGGTTTGGCCAGGCTGACTGGTAAAATTGGCGTTTCCTGTTCCGTTGTATGTTTGAAGCAAGGTACCACCGGTACCAATACCATCATATATATAAATGTAATCCCATCCGTTTTCAACCTGATAAGGGCCAGTGATATTGATGATAGCCTGGGCACCTGATAAAAGTACTGTGTAACCATTTGCGTTATTGGAATAATTACTGCCACCGGCGTGATCTTCCAGCGTGCCATTATAACCGCAGTTAACCGTGTTGGACCCTGAAAATGGCACCAGTGTTTGTGCTTTGCCGGAGATGGCGCTGTACAGCACTAACATCACAACAAATGTTTTAATTGTTTTGTAAGTTTTCATCATGTTTAAGATAGTTTAAAGGAGTTGTTAATCATAAATGTATTAAATTTTAATTACAATGTGAAATTAAATTTTCCTTAGAGTAAAAAAATGGCATACTTTTTCCATACCATATTAAAAAACCCGATGCACAGAAAACCGCGCTTATCGCAGGGTTAATCATCGCTCCGGGGCTTGAGCCGGTGGGCAAAAATTCCACTGGGCATACTTTTAAAGAGCAAAGATGTCCTGGTCGCAGGACTCAGGGCTACACTGCCGGGTTGCAACATATATTTTTCAATCCACGCTAAGAGGCGGGACAAGCACTAATTTCTATATTTACAGGAGATACGCTTTTCATATGTCATTTTCCGATCTGGGATTACCGCCTTCTTTAATAGAAAAACTCGATGCGCTCGGATACAAAGAGCCGTATCCCATTCAAAAGGAGGCGATCCCCGCCATTCTTGAAAGGAAAGATGTTTTGGGCATTGCTCAGACAGGTTCCGGGAAAACGGCCTCCTACGTATTGCCTGTTTTGCAGAACATGCAAGGCAATACCATTTCTAAAAACAGGCACATCAAAGTTCTGGTGCTTATTCCTACGCGTGAACTGGCCGCGCAGGTGCGCGAAGTGTTTCATGTTTTCGCTTCCGGCTTACCGCAAAAAGTAAAATCATTGGCCGTTTTTGGCGGCGTCTCTATTAACCCGCAGATGATGGCGCTACAGGGCGTAAACGTATTGATAGCCACCCCCGGACGTTTGTTGGAGCTTGTTTCCACCAACGCCGTGCATTTGTCAGAAATTGACACCCTTGTATTAGACGAGGCGGATAAAATGCTCAATCTCGGATTTAAAGATGAAATGCAGAAGATCTTTGAGCTGCTTCCGAAAAAAAGGCAAAATCTTTTATTCTCAGCAACCTTAAGCGAGGATCTGGACGGCATTAAACAAATGCTGCTGCGCAATGCCACTGTAATTAAAATTGAAGAAGAAAAAAACAACATTGATCTGATTACACAATTTGGTTATTTTGTGAGTGAAGAGAAAAAAGGTCCCTTGTTGCGCTATTTGATCAGACAGAAAAACATGAAGCAGGTTCTCGTATTTACCTCTTCTATCTATAAGGCGGATAATGTTGCCGATAAACTTCGAAAAAACGGAATCGACGCAACAGCCATGCACGGCAAAAAAAGTCAGGAAGCCAGAATCGAAGCCCTCAACCGTTTTAAAAAAGGAACACTGAGAGTTTTAGTGACAACTGATCTTTTATCGCGCGGTATCGACATTAAATTTCTGCCGCATGTAATCAATTATGAATTACCCCGTTCTCCCAAAGATTACATTCACCGCATCGGCAGAACAGGCCGCGCGGAATCTTCGGGCGAAGCCATTTCATTTATCACTGAAGAAGACAAACATCATTTTAAAGTGATCCAGAAAAAAATGGGTAAATGGGTCACCATGATTGATAGTGAGGGGTTTGATTTGCAGGGTATTTAAAGTATCCCCTCAACAATTATTTATTGTTCGAGGTACAGATTACGGGGACTATGTTAATCAAGGCCGGGCGGATTAAACCTTCGGCCTAATGCGCAGTGAACAATTATTGGTGCTGTATATTGTCGCAATCAATTGTTTGAGGCATATTAAAGCAACGCGATTTCAAATTCTCCATAAAACGGCGCAAACCCGTGATTGATGTAACTAATAGGCTTTTAGATATAATATTTTTCCATCCCTAAAAACCTTTCTTTGCACCATACTAACAATTCTGTTGTGCTAAATATTTATCAATGAAAACTTTATCAATTAAAATGATGGCCATGGGTGTCCTGCTAACAGGAGCTCTTATCACAGGCTGTAAAAAAGAAGAAATGGCTCAGTTGCAGAATCCTGCAACCGTGGCAGCCACCGATGTAACTTCTGACCAAAACAGTTTTAAACTTAGAAAAGGTAAAGGCGATAGCATAGGAAATTCCGGAAACCATAATGGTAATGGAAACGGAAATGGCTATGGACACGGCAATGGCAACGGACACGGCAACGGAAACGGAAATGGTAACGGCGGTACCTTAAAACCAATTGGTTCCGTGAATCTTGGCACTGCAGGTGATTTTGCCATCCTTTCAAAATCTGGTATTACTAACGTATTTCCTTCATCTGTGACTGGAAATATTGGATCCAGTCCGATAACAGGTGCTGCTATACTTCTTACTTGTGCAGAAGTTACCGGGTCGGTATTCTCTGTAGACGCGACTGGACCCGCTCCTTGTGTTATAACAAATGCATCTGGTTTATCCGTTGCAGTTGGTGACATGCAGGCAGCTTACAACGACGCAGCAGGTCGTACTAATCCTGATTTCTTAAACCTTGGTGCAGGAAATATTGGTGGTGTTACTTTAAGCCCCGGACTATACAAGTGGACAAGTCCATTATTAATTTCATCCTCTATTGTTTTAAGTGGTGGAATAAATGATGTGTGGATATTCCAGATTGACGGCACATTTAATTTAAGTAATAATGTAAACATTACCCTTGCAGGCGGCGCACAAGCAAAAAAACATCTACTGGCAGGTTGCGGGTGTGTTGAACACCCGGACGAAGCCGTGTTCGTCCAATGGCTGGCTCTTGTCATCGCGCATGGCGTTGCGGACCGGCTCGGGCGCGCTGGCGGTGTCGAAAAGCTGGTGCGCGCCGGTCTCCAGATCGGTGGTCAGTGCCACGGAATCCTTGCGTTCGGCGGCATCCAGCACCGTGTCTATCTCGGCGGGGGCCGGCTCGACGAACACCCGGATGGTGCCGCCGCAGGCGAGGCCCACTTCCCAGGCCTGGTCGTCGGAGACCGAGAACTCCAGGTTGCGGATCTTGCCGTCCTTGATGGACTTGCGCGCCTCGCCGATCACCGCGCCTTCGATGCAGCCGCCCGAAACCGAGCCGACGAAGTTGCCCTGGTCGTCTGCGGCCAACTGGCTGCCGACGGGGAACGGCGCCGAGCCCCAGGTGCTCGACACGGTGGCGATGGCGACGCCGCGCCCCTGCTTGCGCCAGTCCCGCGCGGTCTTCAGGACCTCGATGGACATGGCGGCGAGCCTACTCCGCCGCCTGCCGCGCGTTCGCCTGCACGGCCTTCCACACCCGCAGCGGGGTGGCGGGCATGTCCATCGCGGTGACGCCATAGGGCAGCAGCGCGTCGACGATGGCGTTCATCAGCGACGGGCAGGCGCCGATGGTGCCGGCCTCGCCGCAGCCCTTGATGCCGTACGGGTTGGTCTTGCACAGGATCTCGTTGTACGAGAAATCGATGTGGCACATGTCGTCGGCGCGCG
>CAZFCR010000214.1:0-6352 GCA_964517305.1 uncultured Akkermansia sp. | reverse complement strand
CTGCCCGACCGTCGTCTGCGAATTCAGAGATAACGGTGGTGGCCACCAGGTAATGGATGAAGGACTTCCCGCAGATCCTGAAGGCGTGACGGAAACAACTGCAATTGTATTACCACAGGTGGCCTGAACAATTGAAGCGTTCAGCAAAGGCGCCGGAGTAATGGTAGTGGTGATCACACGCTGAATCGGCGCACAGGCTCCCGGAGGATTCATGTATAAGGTATAAGTAGCCGATAAAGAAGATGTGAAACACTGGTTGGTGTATGAAGGAATGGTGTAATTGGCAGGTACGTTCTGACCAGCCCATGAATAGGGACCGAGGCCCGGCGTAGCACAAATGGTTGCACCCTGAGCACCGCAGGTTGGCAGCGTTACGCTTGGACTTCCTGCAGGGAAAGGATTGTTGTTACCGATAATGGTCATAGGACCACACTGAGCGTCAAAATAAACATAACCGAAGTGACCACCGGCAGTACAATCTGTCGCTACAATCTCGATGGTAATGTTCTGGCCGATATACTGGGTAAGGTCAATCGAACTGATCTGCCACTTATTAAAGATGTACTGGTTGTTTAACCCGGCAGGTGCACAGGTCTGAGCCGCAAGAAAACTGATCCCGGTTGCAGTATTGGTACACTGACTACTAAGCGCTGAAGCAGAGAAAGTAGGACAAGGAATGCCCGGCAACTTGATCTGGAATGCACCGGCGTCGCAGCAACCATGACCAGGGCTGAAAACAGAAATAAAAGCGAACTGGAATAGCGCGTTTTGGGCCGTTACAGCAATGGTCTTCGACAGTTTTTCAATACTGTAATCACCGGTTTGTGAACTGTTGATACGAATAAAATTATCTCCGCGCATGCCCATTGAAATCTGCGGGTTGGCCACATTTCCATTAGGATTACCCGGGTTGGTACCAAAAACCGAATAAATAGGATAACAAGATCCAATGATCGGATCGATTAAACCGTTGGGAACTGAAAACACAGCCGACTCACTCGGATTTACCGGGCAGCAGCCATTCAGATTACACGAACTGTAACCGGTTTGACCAGGAAGATAGGGGTTATTTGAACCCCGTGTTACCGTCCAGCCAGATACCTGGTTGCTCACCGTTACCGCACCGGCCACAGAAGCTTCAAAATCTTCGTTTACACAACCAGGTACTACCGCGGCGCGGGAAGCCAGATTGTTATCAGGATTTGAAAACGTATTGACCTGAAGATTGTATTTATTGTTAATGTACTGCCTTTTAAGCATGTACATCCTCAAAGGAAACTCAGCTCCGGTAAAATGTTCTGAAATAGCAGCCCTTGAAGCAGCTTCCTCATCAAACCCCTGAAGGGAATCACGGTCAAATACAAACTGGGTTAACTGACGCATGTAAGCGTCCTGCGCCTTTCCCTCGCGGAAAAAAATGGTAAGTAACATTACCACGGCCAATACTTTCAAATTTATTCTCATTGTTCAGACTTTAATTAACGACTTTCCAATACAAACACTGTGCCGAAATTGAAAAAATGTTAAAATCCAGAGTCCAAAAAATCACTATCTTTGAATTTTAACATTTGACTATGCAATTATTAGAAAACAAAGTGGCCCTTATTACGGGAGCTACCCGGGGAATCGGAAAAGGCATTGCACTGACCTTTGCAAAAAATGGCGCCAGCATCGCCTTTACTTATGTTAGCTCAGACGAAAAAGCCAAAGCCCTGGAAAATGAACTCGAAGCCTTTGGTATCAAAGCAAAAGGGTACAAAAGCGACGCGGGTAACTTTAAAGCAGCCGATGACCTTGTTACAGCCGTGGTAAACGATTTCGGAACCATTGACGTACTTGTAAACAATGCCGGCATCACGCGCGACACCCTTCTCATGCGCATGTCGGAACAGCAATGGGACGAAGTGATCAACGCCAACTTAAAATCTGTATTTAACCTCACCAAAGCCGTTCAGCGCCCGATGTTAAAGGCGAAGAAGGGTTCTATCATCAATATGAGTTCAGTTGTTGGCGTAAAAGGCAACGCGGGACAAAGTAACTACGCCGCCTCAAAAGCAGGGATCATTGGTTTTACCAAATCCGTAGCCCTCGAACTGGGTTCACGCAACATCCGCAGCAACGCCATCGCTCCAGGTTTTATTGAAACCGAGATGACCGGTGCACTCGATGAAAAAGTGATCCAGCAATGGCGTGATGCAATCCCGCTGAAACGCGGCGGAAGCACGGAAGACGTTGCCAACCTGACCCTTTTCCTGGCAAGTGACATGAGCGCCTACATTACAGGCCAGTGCATCAACGTATGCGGCGGCATGCTTACCTGATCTTAGCTTGTATTCGAAACTGATATTTAACGGATCGTGGTGGTACCTATTCCTGAGCCTTGCTTTGGCAATGGGACTCAGCCTCTGGCTTTATTTGAGAAACAGAAAAAACAGTGAAGCGCCTGCCTGGGTCCTTAAAATGCTGCTGGCATTCCGTTTCGTCTGCGTTTTCCTGATCTGTCTTTTTTTGCTCCGGATCTTTGCCCGGCAGGTGAAAAATGAAACCGAGAAACCCCTCGTTATTTTTGCGATCGACAACTCGGCTTCGATGATCCAGTCGGGCGACAGTGTTCTGCTGAAAAAACAGTTCCTTCCGCAATTGCAGGAACTGAGCAATCAACTTGGTTCTGATTTCAGCACCCGCACCCTGCTTTTTGGCAGCGACGCGCGCGATGCCACTAGCCCACCCGATTTCAGCGAAAAGGAAACTGACCTTCACGAACTTTTCACCACCATCGACAACAACTTCTCTAACCAGAACATTGGCGCCCTTGTGCTGGTGAGCGACGGAATCTACAACCGCGGTTCCAACCCGGTTTTTCAGGCAGCTGAATTGCAGTACCCCGTTTACAGTGTGGCCTTCGGGGATACCACTGAGATTAAAGACCTGCTCGTGAAAAAAATAAATCACAACCAGGTGGCTTATCTGGGTAACAATTTTCCTGTTGAAGTGCAGATCCAGGCCAAAAAATTTGCCGGACGCGATGTGTCTGTTGAACTTAGCAGAGACGGAAAACTGCTGGCGAAAAAAAATATCAGAATTGGTTCCGACAACTTTACATCGGCTCCTGCATTTACGCTAGCGGCAGACAATCCCGGCATGATCCGCTACACGGCCCGCATTACCGATCTGAGCGACGACAAAAACAAAGAAAACAATGTGCAGACGTTTGTGATTGATGTGATCGATAACAAAGAAAAAATTCTGTTACTTGCCAAAGCCCCGCATCCTGATGTTCTGGCGCTGAAAGCCATCATCACAACTGCCACGAGTTACAGTTTAAACTCGGTTTTTTCAGGGGGCGAAAAAACTGTTTTAAAAGCGTACAGCCTGGTGATCATCCACGGCAACGGCGGACCGGAATTAAAGCAACTGGTTGAAGAATGTGAGACGGCGCAGGTGCCTTATTGGGTGGTAAACCCGCATTCGTCCGATCATTTACCCGGTTTAAAAATCAGTTACAACATTAACCGCACCAACGACGCTGAAAGCAGCTTTAACCCTGCGTTCGGACTGTTTTCCTGCAGCGACGAATTAAAAGGTTTTGTCGAAGAACTCCCTGCTGTAAAAACTTTTTTCGGCAATTACACACTTGCCAACAATGCCCAGGTGTTGCTTTACCAGCGCATCGGCTCTGTGGAGACAGAAAATCCACTCTTACTGTTCAGTGAAAACAATGGTTTAAAATCAGCGGTGTTTGCGGGAGATGGTTTGTGGCGCTGGAAATTCAGAGATTTTGCAGAACATGGCAACACGTTATTGTTTAAAGAACTCGTGAGTAAAACCATCCAGTACCTTGCTGTAAAAAGCGACAAAAGTTTTTTCAGGGTGAACGCGCCAAGAACAATTTTTGAAAACGAAGCACTCGAAATAGAAGCCGAAGTTTACAATAAAAGTTATGAGCTCATCACGGAACCCGAAGTAACACTCGATCTTTACAACGAAAAAAACAACAAGTTTAATTACACCTTCAGTAAAAACGCCAAAGCCTATCGTCTTAACGCAGGGTCACTTGCACCCGGAACTTACCGTTATAAAACAAGCGTAAAAACCGATGGGCAGGTTTTTTCCAAAGAAGGCAGCATTGTGGTGAAAGAAATGGTGGCCGAAAAAATAAACACAGTGGCCGACCACGCTTTGCTGTTCAGGATTTCTCAGAGAAGCAAAGGAAAATTATTTTTTCCCGCACAACTTGACAGTCTTGAACAAGCCATTTACAGTAACGAACAAATTAAACCGGTTACGTATTCACAACAAACCACCAGCGATCTCATCGACCTGAAATGGCTGTTCTGGCTGATTCTCGGTCTCTTTGCAACGGAGTGGTATGTTAGAAAACGTTACTTAGCCATCTGAACATGAAAAACAAAATCGCCATTGTGATCGCGCTCCTGGGTTTGTTAACCTGCTCGTGCCGGTACAGGCAGGTAAAAGACGAATCGCCTGCAGTGAACACAGTAAAACCAGGAGAAAAATTCAGGATCAATCTGCCCGAAAATCACACCACAGGATACACCTGGCAATTGTCGCAGGACTATGATAACACAGTGCTCACACAAATGAATGAAGTGTGGCACGGCAATGAAAAGGGAGTGGACTTTAATCTGCTCGGCGGCGCAGCGGGACAAACCACGCTGACCTTTGTGAACCGCAAATACACGGATACATCAGATGTTAAACATTTCATTGTTAAAATTGGCGCGAATTAACTTTTAACTTCCGGCTTAAAATGTTATTTTTACAACTCAACACCAATTTTTAAGTACCTTAAGATTAAACAAATGAACAACACCAACATCTTGCGGTTCAATAATACGAACCGTCAATTTTACACCGAACTAAAAAAAAGAGTAGACCTTTATTTTAAAGACAACAAAATCAGTAAAAACGGTAATCTTAACATGTACGTTAAAACCATTTTTATGTTTGCCGCCTACCTCGTTCCTTATTTCCTTCTTTTGTTTAATGTTTTTGACAGCAAAGCCGTTTGGTTGTTTCTTGCCATTATGATGGGTTTTTCGATGGCGGGGATTGGTTTGTGCGTGATGCACGATGCCAACCACGGCAGCTACAGTAAAAATGTAAAACTGAATAAATTCCTGGGTTCTTTTTCAATGAACCTTGTGGGTGGATATTCGCTTAACTGGCGCATCCAGCACAACGTAATTCACCACACCTACACCAACGTGCATGAACACGACGAAGACATTGCCCCTCCGGGATTCATGCGTTTTGAACCGCATGCCAAAAAACGCTGGATCCATAAACTGCAGTTTATCTATGCCTGGTTCTTTTATGGGATGATGACCATGATGTGGAGCACCACGAAAGATTTCAGACAACTGATCCGCTACAAAAACAGAGGTCTTCTGAAAGGCGCCAACGCTAAATTCGGCACAGAACTCGCGATCCTTATTACCTCCAAACTCTTTTATTACGGTTACATGCTTCTGCCGTATTTTCTCATCAAAGAACTTTCTTTTGCTGAATGGCTCCTGGGTTTCCTCATCCTGCACTACATCGCGGGTTTGATACTCGCCATGATCTTTCAGCCGGCTCACGTGGTTGAAGAAACAGAATTTCCTTTACCAAGCAACGAAGGCAGCCTCGAAAACCACTGGGCAGAACACCAGATGAGAACCACCATGAACTTCGCAACCGGCGATCCTGTGTTTTCATGGCTTGTAGGCGGACTCAACTTCCAGGTGGAACACCACCTGTTCCCTACCATTTGCCATGTGCATTATCCTAAAATTTCAAAGATCGTTGAATCAACTGCCAAAGAATTTAATGTGCCTTACAAAAATAGGAGAACCTGGTTCGGCGCACTCTGGTCGCACGAACTCATGCTCTGGAGATTAGGCCGCGTTGCCTGATGATATTCAAAAGGCTGTCTCAAAGAGGCGGCCTTTTTTTATGCATCTGCCCGATGCGTTCTTTAGGGTAGTTTAATTGATGCACCGATTCGAAAAAATTCTGTTTAATTAAAAGGCGATGTCTTTCCTTTATTTGCAATTTATTCCCGACAACTGATCGTCTTTTAGGCTGCAGCCGTACTTCCTGGCTTTCTTAAGATCGTTACAGGCTTCCGCCTCATCGTGAAGGTAAAAACTGACAAGCGCCCTGTAATGATAGGCTTTGCAAAGCGAAGGGTCGATTGTTAACGCAGAGTCGAAATCTGCCCGCGCCTTCCCGTCATTTTCAAGTGATAGGTACACCATCCCCCTTTCCAGGTAGGCCGGTGCGTATTTCGGATTGATGGCGATGGCCGCAGAAAGATCGCTGCAGCTGCCTTGGTAGTTACCGGTTT
>CAZFCR010000213.1:0-6354 GCA_964517305.1 uncultured Akkermansia sp. | reverse complement strand
GCCGCATTGCGGAACCAGGATTCGAGTGTTGCTGAATCGCGACCACTGATCAGCATCACATGATTTTTTTTACTTTCGGTTAAACGGCTCACCAGATCTTTCAGCACATCACCCGGAACCGCTTCCTGGGGTTTGTCGAAAAAAGGGATCAGGGTTCCGTCATAATCCAGAAGTATCAGTCTTTTCCGCGCACTGCGGTAAGCATCCAGGATGCCGATCTTGTCATCAAAACTCATAAAATTCGCCGCCGATGCCTTTTCCATTTTCCTTGCACTTTTTGCGTCTTCAAGAAAAGTACTGCTCCATTTTTTTACATCATTCCTCCGAATGGTAGTCTGCATGATCCGCATGCGTTTGGCCTGTTCGGCTTCATCCAGCTGAATGGCTTCCACCATCGCTTCTTTCATTTTATGAATATCATTGGGATTCACCACAATGGCGCCCTGCAGTTCCTGAACCGCGCCGGCAAACTCACTCAGGATCAAACAGCCGCGCTCATCCTGTCTTGAGGCAACAAATTCTTTTGCTACAAGGTTCATCCCGTCGCGCAGCGGTGTTACGAGGGCTACATCGCAGGCCGTGTAACAGGCCAGCAGTTCATCAAATGAAAGATGCTGGTAATGATAGATAATGGGCTGCCATGCAATATTGCTGTACAATCCGTTGATGCGGCTGATGTTTTCTTCGATCAGTTTTTTCCTTTCCGCATACCTTGCCACCTTTTCACGCGAAGGAATAACGTTGATCACAAATACGATCTTGCCATGCAGGCTTTTTTCTTCGCTCAGCAGTTGTTCGTAGGCCTGTAACCTGTTGAGTACGCCTTTGCTGTAATCCAGCCTGTCGAGCGAAAAAATGATCTTTAAACCTTCGTGTTTATGCCGGATCGCCTCCCTTCCTTCAATCACCAAAGGAAGATCCCAGGCAGAATTAAATTTTTCAAAATCAATGCTGATCGGATAATCGCGGATCAGCGCCGTATGGCCGTTCTGAGTTACCGAATTGTTCACGCACTCTATCCCCATCAGGTAAGACAAGGACCGTTTAAAATGACTGCTGTATTCGCTGGTCTGAAAACCAATCACATCACAACTGAGCAGACTGCCAAGAATTTCATTGCGCCAGTCTTCCGGAATAAATTTAATAAGCTCGTAAGAAGGAAAAGGAATATGAAGAAAAAAACTGCTGCTGATCTGCTTTTTACCTGTTTTTAAATAACCGGGCAACAGCATCAGGTGATAATCGTGTATCCACACCAGGTCGTTCTCATTGGCCACAGATTTCACGGCATCAGCAAACTGCTGGTTCACTGTCTTGTAAGCGGAATAAAAATTCTCTTCATACTCAGCGTAAGAAGGAAAATAATGGAACAAAGGCCAGATCATGGTATTGGAAAAACCATTGTAATAAAGTGACTCTACTTTTTTATCCAGGAAAACGGGCACAATGTCATAGTCCAGGTCATTGTGCTCTTTGCTGAAGGCGTCCCACACCTCTTTTTTAAAATCCGCCGCGCCGATCCAGGTGATGCGTTTATCGTTGGGAATGCTCTGAATTGCTGATACCAGACCGCCTGACGATTGTTTCGCTTCATATTTGTCTCCTCTCTTTTTGATCTTAAAAGGCAAACGGTTTGAAATGATGATCAACTTTCTCATAGGCACAAATTTTTTCTGTCGGGGAAGACAGTTGCAGGCAGCGAAAAACAAAACCTGCTTGGTTAAATACAAGGCAAAAAAAATGCCCGCTGGTGCGCTAAGATAAAACCTTCATCAAAAGCGGACTGATAAATAACTTTAAGAAATGTTAAATGACTTAGTTCGGGTGGCAGCAAATTTTGATACTGAACATAATTATTTCATTTTAGACCCCAACGCTTTTAATTTATGAAAGACAAAAAAAATGCTATCAGCGACAAAGACCGCTACAAAGAAAGTCTTCGTTACATCAAACACTACTGGAGCAAGGTGACTTATTACCACCCTAAGGACAAACAGATTCATCTGGGTTTGCCTAACAAATACATCGCGCCCAACAACGAGATCTTTAAGTTCGATCAGTTTTACTGGGACAGTTATTTTGTGATTCTCGGTCTGGTTAAAAGCGACAAAGTAAAGCTGGCAAAAGGCATGGTAGATAACTTCGTTTATCTTTTCGAACGTTTTAAAATTGTGCCAATGCGCAACAGGTACTACAATCTTGGAACATCTCAGATCCCGTTTCTCACATCCATGGCGATGGAAATTTTTGAGACCGAAAAAAATAAAGCCTGGTTAAAAAAAGTGATACAGGTGGCGGAAAGGGAACTGAGCGATTACTGGATGAACGAAAAACTCACAGAAACGCACATCGCATATAAAAAGCTGTCGCGTTATTGTGATCATTACATCACGCACCTGGGTGCCGAACATGAATCGGGATGGGACATGACATCGCGTTTCAGTGACCGCTGTCTTGATTACCTGCCGGTAGATCTGAATTGCTGCCTTTATAAATACGAAACTGACATTGCCGAAGCCTACCAGTTACTCGGAAACAAAGTAAAGTCAGAAAAATACAAAGCGCAGGCTAAAAAAAGAAAAATACAGATCAACGAATTGATGTGGAACGAACAGGCGCATTTTTATTTTGATTACAACAAACATAAAAAACACCAGAGCACGTTTTCTTCTGTTGCGGGCTTTTATCCGTTATGGGCCAAAGTTGCTTCTAAAAAACAAGCGGAAGCCATCCGGGCTCACGCGCTTCCCCGATTTGAATACGATGGCGGCATCACCAATACACAGAAAGAAAACCTTTCCCCTGATGTAAAACAGCACGATCATCCGAACGGCTGGCCTCACCAGCAATGGATCGTGATCAAAGGACTTCTTAACTATGGTTACCGCGAGGACGCCGAAAGGCTTGCCAGAAAATGGACGGACATGAACCTCAAACTGTTCCACGATACGGGAAAATTCTGGGAAAAATACGATGTGGTGCATTGCCAGCCCGGCGTTTACAATCCCGACAGGTATCCTACCCAGAGCGGGTTTGCCTGGACAAACGCCATTTATGTGAGGTTACTCAGCGAATTTAATCTCAATGCTTGAGCTGGGGATGTTCTATTGTCTGTAACCAGGCAAAAGCGTCTTCCCGGGTCTCGAACATTCTGATCTGCACAAGGTCGTTGCCGATATTTTTATTAACGGTTTCAATCGCAATCTTATTAAAATAAGAATCGGGTTTTACCAGTGCGAATGCCCTGCAGCCCGCTTCAATGGCGCGCGGCAAAAACTCGTGCAATAACCAGCTTTGGTCTTCCTGACCTATCAGCACCATGTTTTTAATATCACCGAACACCTTAAACGCGCCGTGTTTCACCAGCGTTTCATACATCAGTTCGGTACCAGCCCTGAACTGCGCACTGGTGGCATAACCTTCCCACTGCATCCTCACACAACCCTGTTCAGGATCAAACCAGACCTTATAAACTTCCTGCTCTTTCATAAAAATACTTTTTTTCAAAGGTACATCATTTTTAACAAAAAAGTTAAACTAATTTGTTAACCTTTGTCAGGTATGGAAGCTACTGAGGAAAAAATAAAACAAACCGCAAAAAAAATATTCTTCGGCAAAGGACACTTTAACGCCAAAATGCACGAAATTGCAAAAGAAGCCGGAGTTAACCGGGCACTGCTGCATTATTATTTCAGAAGCCGGGAAAATCTTTTTGAATCGGTGCTGCGTGAGGCAATGGAAGAATCATTCATCAGCATGTTCAGAATTCTGTCAACAGACGAGCCTTTTGAAAATAAAATAGAACAGGCCATCGGGCAGATCGTTGATTGTTTGACAGAATACCCGTTTATCGAAAATTTTATCATCAGCGAGATCAATAAAGATCCGGGCAAAGCGCTTACCGACGAGACCATCAGCACCGGGCGCAAATTCACGAAAAAGTTTCTGAAAGAAATTGAAGTGTACCTCAAAAAAAACAAGCTGAAAGGAATAGAACCCGAACATTTTATTGTGAACATGATGGCGCTCTGCGCCTATCCCAGCTCCACCAAACCCATTATTAAAAACATTCTGAACTACAGCGAAAACGAATACATGAATTTTCTGCGCAGCCGGAAAAAGATGATCACAAAAATGGTACTAATGAAATAAACAGCTAATGTCGCGCATCAATAAAAACAAACCTGATCTGGCAGAAGAACTGGCCACCTCACTTCGAAACGACCGTTCAGAAACCAATCGAAAAAGATGGGCGCAACGTATTGCCGGTGAAAAGATCAACATCACTTCTCTGGCTCACCTTGTGACAATAGAAAAAACAACCGCCATGCATTTTGCCTGGTTGCTCGGAGAAATGTGTACCGTGGCTCCTTCACTGCTTTATGATGCGCTGCCTTTTCTTTACGGATCGCGACACCTTGTACGTTTTAAAAATTTCGACCGGAGTCTTGCAAAGATGTTTTATTATGCGGGCATCCCCCCGCAGTTGGAAGGTGAGATCGTAGACCAGTTGTTTAAGTGGTTGCTCGATCCGCGCATCACGGTATCCACAAAACATTATTGTGTGCTCGCACTCGAACAATGTGTGCTTAAACATCCTGAACTTAAGCCTGAACTGATCACCTGCCTGATTGACCAGGAAGATAAGAATACGGTATCTCTCACCAGACTCATTAAAAAATCGCTGTCACGTTTAAACAACTTGTAAACGCAATAGTTCCCGGATAAGGAGAAAAAGTTACATTTGTCACAGGCCCGCTACTTCCGGGAGTAACACCCGATAACCGAACTCATTAACTAAAACCATTACAGCAAAAATGAAATTACGCGATTACACGCTCGTTTACCGGATCATGCACTGGGCCATAGCCCTCTGCGTGCTGCTGCTGCTGCTTACTATTTTTTTAAGACTTACCTGGCTCAATAAAAACAATGTTGCGTCAATCATTCAGGGTTTTATGAATGAAAACCAGAATTCACTTACCGATGACCAGGCTATTAAACTGGCCAAACTGATCAGAAAACCTATGTGGAACTGGCACATCTACTTTGGTTACACCCTTCTGGTTTTATACGCCATTAGGTTGTCGTTGCCCTTTTTTGGCGAAATGAAACTGCTGAATCCTCTTCACAAAGAATTAAGTGCGAAAGAAAAATTCGCAGCCTGGGTCTATATTGTATTTTATATACTGCTTGCCGTTTCGCTCGTAACTGGTGTTTTTATTGAACTGGGACCGGTTTCAATGAAAAAAAACATGGAATCTGTTCATGTTCTATCCATTTATTATTTGCTTACTTTTATTGTCATCCATCTCGCCGGCGTATTTTCTGCTGAATTCAAAGAAAAAAAAGGCATTGTATCAGAAATTATCAGCGGTCGCAAAAAATACTGATCTGCCGGCACTTTAAACCCACAGTCTCTGCAAAGCACCATTCGCTGCAATTATACGGTCTTTAAAAAAAATTTATGAGGCATTGCGATATGCTTTTACGCTTTTAGCTCAGACAACAAATCGTCGGTGTCGAGTTCCCTTGTGTACATGTCAACCGAGCCATCTTCTTTGTGCGGCCAGTCTTCACGCGGCCGGTCGCAATACAGTTCACCGCCGTTCATGTCAGGATCGTTCAGATAAAGTGCTTCTGACACACCATGGTCTGATGCGCCGGTGAAAGGGTAACCGGCATCCAGAAGTCTTTTGTAAATCACAGCAAGATCTTTTCTTGTTGGGTAAAGGATGGCGGTATGAAACAATCCCGTGTGTTTGTTGCCTGCCGGTCCCTGGTTACGGCTGTACCAGGTGTTAAGTCCGATGTGGTGATGGTAACCACCGGCCGAAATAAAAGCTGCCTGTTCTCCGTAAGTAGTGATCAGCTCAAACCCAAGCAGGTCGCAATAAAAAGCCAGAGATTTTTTAATATCTGAAACTTTGAGGTGCACGTGACCGATCCTGGTCTGCGCAGGCACTACATATTTTTCAAGCATAACATAAAATAACCGGAACATGCCAAGAAAAAGTCATGCCCTGAAAATCAGCATGTTTTTTAACACGCTTCAGGCCCAAAAGGGCAATAATAATTGCTGACGGGCATTAATATCCCCATGCAACTGTTCAGGCGTTCTCGAGACGTCTCTTTTTTTCCCGCAGGCGATTGATCTCTGTTTTTTTTCTGAGATAGTTTGATTTGAGGATCGCGTATTCATGCGGAATAAAACTATCAGAATCTGTTTTCAGCAGTTTGTTCAGCTCTGCAATTATTTTGATGACTTCCAGACGCAGGCAGTTGATCTTGTACTCCAGGTCATTTATTTCATATATCTTCAACATGGTTCAGCTAATTGGCTGAAATAAATTT
>CAZFCR010000212.1:0-6375 GCA_964517305.1 uncultured Akkermansia sp. | reverse complement strand
CCATCCGGGATTTAAAAATACTTTTTCATTAAAAGCAGTTTCGGCCCAGCTGCTCGATCACATTGCCTATTCCGGCATAGGCTCTGGCCTGGAGGCCATGTCGTATTTTGATCAGTACAGGATCAGCGACAACCCGATAGAAAAAGAATTTCTGAAATCAGAGCTGCTTCAGTACTGCCATACCGATACGGAAGCTACCCTGGGTTTGCTGCATTTTCTTCAGAACCTTGTAAAATAAAAAACCCCGGCATTGCTGTCGGGGTTTTTAAGTCTTTGGCTATTTACTACTTTTTCTTACCACCTTTTGAAGCAGCTGCGATTGAGTCAGCTACACGGGTAGAGTCAGCCATTCTTTGTGCGTTAGCTTCCTGAGCCATTTTCTCAGCTTCAGCAGCAGCAGCAGCAATAGAATCCTGCTTGGTTTTTTCAACCGCAGCAATAGAATCTTGTTTTGCTTGCTCGCGTTTTTCCATTTCTTCTTTAGATGGACCACAAGCTACGAAAGCAGTTGACATAGCGGCAACAGCGATCAATGATAATACTTTTTTCATTTTCTGATTTATTGTTTTAAAATTTGCGAGCAAAAATACATCTTTTTTAATTAGAAATACAAAAAAGCCTAAAATTGAATTTTTATTTTTGAACAAACTCAGGTTAATCAATCTCAACCGCTTTCCCATAAATTTAAAGTAATTTTAATCCCTCATGTATCAGATCCTAAAAGCCATCCTTTTCAGGATGAATCCCGAAACCGCCCACCACCGCACTTTTTCGTTGATCACTTTTCCAGGCCTTGCTGCCATTGCGGGGAGCATCTACCGGAAACAACATCCTTCGCTAAAACGCCGGGTATTCGGACTTGATTTTAAGAATCCTGTAGGTCTGGCTGCCGGGCTCGACAAAGATGCCATTGCCTTTAACCAGCTCGGACAACTGGGTTTTGGTTTCATCGAAATTGGAACGGTAACCCCCCTCGCGCAGCCAGGCAACGACAAACCCAGGCTGTTCAGGTTGCCTAAAAATGAGGCTCTTATTAACCGCATGGGTTTTAATAACCATGGTGTGATGGCCGCTGCTGAAAGGCTGCGCCACCGCAAAGACCCTTCGGTGATCATTGGTGGCAACATTGGTAAAAACAAAATTACCCCCAACGAAAGAGCAACCGACGACTACGTGACCTGTTTTAACGCGCTATACGACGTGGTTGATTATTTTGTGGTCAATGTGTCCTCGCCCAATACACCCAACCTGCGCGACCTGCAGGAAAAAGGACCTCTCCTTGAACTGCTGAACACCATCCAGAATTTAAACAAAAGCAAACCCAAAACCAGACCGGTGCTCTTAAAAATTGCGCCGGATCTTACAGATACCCAGCTCGACGACATCATTGACATAGTGCGGCAAAGTGGTATTGCGGGTGTAATAGCCACGAACACCACTATCTCCCGCGAAGGACTTGGTGAATACAGTGCCGCTGAAGTGGCGGCCATTGGTGCCGGCGGATTAAGCGGCAAACCACTTGCCAAACGAAGCACAGAAGTGATCCGTTACCTGAAACAAAAATCAGGAAACGCGTTTCCTGTGATTGGTGTAGGCGGTATTCACACTGCAGACGACGCGATGGAAAAGCTGGAGGCCGGAGCAGACCTCATTCAGCTGTATACCGGTTTTATTTACGAGGGTCCGCAACTGATCAAAGACATTAACTCACGCCTTATTAAAAAAAGCCATGCTTAGAATCACCGAATGCCCCCGCGATGCCATGCAGGGCATCAAAGAGATGGTGCCTACCGCCTTAAAGGCCCAATACATTAACCAGTTATTAAAAGTTGGGTTTGATACCATTGATTTCGGGAGTTTTGTTTCACCCAAAGCCATTCCCCAGATGCAGGATACAGCAGAGGTTCTTTCCCAACTCGATCTCAGCGCCACGCACAGCAAATTGCTCGCCATTATTGCCAACCCGCGCGGTGCTGAGGAGGCCTGCAAATACAAGGAGATCACCTACCTTGGTTTTCCGTTTTCCATTTCTGAAACTTTCCAGCAACGCAATACCAATTCATCTATCGCGCAGTCCCTTGACCGCGTAAAAGAGATCCAGGAACTCTGCGCCCGCCACGATAAAAAACTGCTCGTGTACATTTCCATGGCTTTTGGCAATCCTTATGGCGACGAATGGAATGCAGACATTGCCATCAACTGGTGCAGGCAGCTCACGCAGCTGGGTATTTCTGAACTGGCGCTGGCCGATACAACCGGATCTTCGAATCCCGAAAGCATCCGCAGTCTGTTTACTTCCTTATTGCCCGAGTTGAAAAACGTGAACCTGGCAGCCCACCTCCACTCTACACGCGAAACCGCGACCGAAAAAATTCACGCGGCATACGATAGCGGCTGCCGCAGTTTTGATGTGGCAGTGCATGGTTTCGGCGGCTGTCCCATGGCCAAAGATGATTTAACCGGTAACATCGCCACCGAAGATCTGGAGCGTTATTGTGCAGACAATGGCATCGCCACCCGGCTTAACCAGTCCGAACTTTATAAAGCCTATGAACTCTCGTGGAAGATCTTTAATAACTATCATTAGGATTAAAGCGGAATATTGTATTTTGCCCCGAAAGAAAACACACTGAAAAAGACCCTGATATATTTAATGGCGCTCCTTGCCCCGGCACTTCAGGCGCAGAACGAGTTTGATAAATACGGACCCTTCGGCAGCCAGGTATTTACCGATCTGAAAGAGGCGGTAAAAATGGAACAGAAGGTTTATAAAATGGACCTGAGTTACCAGCAGCTGGATCCCAAACTATATGAAAAGTTGCCTAAGATCAGTGATCTGCAGGCACTGAAACTCAGCGGCAATGGTGTCACCACTTATCCCCCGGGATTTGAAAAACTGAACAACCTTTTTTATTTCGCATCCTATAATAACAAATTCCAAACCTTTCCGCGGGGTTTAAAAGAACTGTACAACCTGCATTATCTGGAATTTCAGCACGCCGCGATCGACAGCATTCCTGCTGAAATCGCTTACCTGTCCAAACTTCAGAGCCTTAAAATCGGGAATACCGACGATACGCTGAATCTGCCCACCACACTGCGTTTCCTAAGAAACCTGAAAGACCTGAGCATCGAAAATTGTGTGATGGACAGTTTTCCCCAGGAGATCTTCCGGATCAGTTCACTGCGTTTTTTATACCTCTCCAACACCAATACCCATTACCTTTCAGATCACTTCGAACGTTTGTCGCGCCTGGAAGTTCTGATCCTGGAGAACAATCCCATTTCGCAGATTCCTTTCGACATTTATAAAGCTGTTAATCTGCGGGTGTTGTCACTTCGCAATACCAAGATCACGCGGCTGCCCGATAGTATTTCTGGTTTGGAAAACCTGAGCCTGCTCGATTTGAGAGGAACGCAAATCACGCCCCGCGAACTTGACAAACTGAGAGCTCTGTTACCTGGTTGTGAAATAAGGTATTGAGTATTGTTATTTTTGCCGAAAATGTTTTTTATGTAAATTGATTTACATTTCGTCAAACAAAATAAACACCCAAAAAATGAAGTTGTTATACACCCCGCTTTTCTTATTTGTCAGTGTTCTTCTTAATGCTCAAACGGTGCTGGAGGTTCATTTAACGGATGTCAATAAAAAACCAGTGGGGCTTGCCACCATTCAATACGATGGCTTGACTTTCAGAACCGATGAGTCAGGATTTTTCCGGATTGGTAATTACCGCTCGGGCTCCGGAATAAACATCCACCGCTTTGGATTTGCCGATACGAGTATCATGTTCATCACACCTCGCGTGGATTATGACACCCTGCGCCAGATTGTGACGTTACGCCTCAGACCAATACTTCTACCTGAAGTAACGGTTCAAAGTAAACAAACAGAAGAAATCAATCCGGCAGGAGCTCATTTTGTATTGGGGTATGAACTCCGCGGCGAATGGCTGATCGAACTCCTCGACGGACACCTGCTGGTGATCAATGAATCCAAGAACATTCAGTCGCGCATTCAGGTTTCGCGCAGGGCAAACGATATTGTGAAGGATCCGTACGGAAGACTCTATCTGCGCATAGAAAAAGGCGCTTTTCAGATCGCGCAGGAGAACCCCTTAAAAGTAAACTCTGACACGGCAGACGTTGCAAAACTTGACTGGAACCTGAGATACTGTGATGCGGTGGCAGACAACTCACATTTTATCCGTCGGTACAAAGACGACAATCAAACTACAGCCTACTTCGCGGTTTCAAATGCAAACAATAAAAAGGTCAGGATGCTCAAAGAGATCTCTGACGCAGAAAGGAAAAGCGCGGTGTTGAGTTTTGCCAATGAAGCCAGGGGTTTTAACCAGTATGTTGCGGGCCTGGAACTTTCGCAAGTGACGGCGACCAGCTCATCAGAACTAGCCCTGGTGCGCAAAGCCCGGCGGATGAGTGACATGGTGGAAATGTCGTACGTTTTGCCTTCCTATTCGCCTTTAAAACTGGTAAATGATTCTGTTTATTTATTTGCTCACGACATTGACTCCCTTTTTGTGTATGATTTGAAATGGAATCAGGTCAGGAGTAAACGAATAGCCTATCATCACCTGAAGATGTGGGGAAAAGAGATCATAGTGAATGAAGAAAGAACAAAAGTATACGCCCGCTTGTTAGAAAACTCTGTTACGCTTCTCGCCGAAATAGACCTGCTTACCGGAACCTTACTTCCACCTTTTTATAAAATTGAAAACCGATTCCCTGTCAAAATAAAGATCAGAGGCAAAAAAGTCTATTACATGGCTAAACAAAAGAGAGGAAGCGGGAATACAGTTTATTCACAAACACTTGAATAACAAGGGACTCTGGCAGGTTTGCGCGTTGTTTTGTGGGAATTAAGTGACCTCACTTAGCGACTGGGGCGTCAGATGTTGCTTACGAATTCGAAATAGATCAGATTAACGTGATCAGATTTTTAACTTCTGGCCTACTCTTAAAATAGTAGTTTGTTTGATCTTGTTCTTTTTACAGATCGATTTGATGGTGGTACCGCTTTTGCGCGCAATGGCTCCGAGAGTATCGCCGCTGCGAACACGGTAAACTTTTCCTTTAACCGGATATTTACCGTATTTGCCCGAACGCGCCATACCCACATCGCGTTTGTGACGGGCATGAAGGGCACGCAGATCGTATTTATTCTCTACATCCGATTTCCGGAGTACAAAATAGTTGGCTTTTAATTCTCCTTTTTCAAAATCGATAAAATCCTGGGCATCCAAAGCCTGACCAAGGTAACGGATCTCAAAATGTAAATGGCTGCCATATGAGTGACCGGTATTTCCGCCCAGACCAAGTAAAGTTCCTGAGTTAACCAGCTGACCGGATTCAACAAGAAGTTTTGACAAGTGGGCATAAACTGTTTCCAGTCCGTTGTTGTGCCTGATGATCACGCAATTACCGTAACCGTGGTAATAACGGGCTACCCGCACCATGCCGTCGAAACAGGCCACCACCGTATCTCCTGTTTCCAGGTCAATGTCAGTTCCGTAATGCGGACGGTATTTTCTCCAGCCAAACAAACTGGTCAATCCTCCTTTATAAGGTAAAACAAAAGGATGGTGATTTGGCGCGGTTAAATCAATACAAACGCTGTCTTCTTTAAATGCTTCATTAAATTTATAAGGATGTGCTGTGCTGGTATCCCAGCTTGTATAAAGGTCATGACTCGGAAACTCAATTTGCAGGGTATCAGGACT
Organism: uncultured Akkermansia sp.; assembly: GCA_964517305.1. Classification (GTDB taxonomy): domain Bacteria; phylum Bacteroidota; class Bacteroidia; order B-17B0; family Aurantibacillaceae; genus Aurantibacillus. The sequence goes on along the minus strand of CAZFCR010000212.1, from coordinate 631 downwards.
TTCCTCCTCACCCTCGTCCTCAAGCGCTACCTGGTTCACCACAAATTTGGTGGTGTCCTCCCGTTTGGCCTTGTTCTTTTTATCGTCTCCCGGCTTTTTTTCATCTGGTGAAAAAGCGGCCGCAGTGAAACTCAAAAATAAGAACGCTATTACAGCAATTATGTTAAAATTTGTCCTCAGCTTGTGTGTCTGTTTTACAAAGATTAGTTTTTTACTCAGAAAACAAAAGGGAGTTTCGGCGCAAAGAGCAAAAGTTATTAACAAATAATTGTTTTTTTAGTAAAAATTGCAATTTTTTCGACAGGAAAAGGCTATCTAACGACGAATAAATGTGTTAAAAATGAAACTCCAGGGCCCGATCCGGAAAATTCAATTTGGAGCTCTTGGTTTGGTCAAGTACTTCAAAATGAACAATGTTCATTTGTTGGGGGAGCTGATCGTAAAGAATTGAATTTTGAATGCTCACCTTTTTCGGCGTTTCGCAAACCGAACTTTCAATAAACAACCAGATGGTCTCCTGTTCCCGCTCAAAACCAATTTGCTGGTAATCAATAAATTTGCCATTTACCTGGATGCTCAGGTGCGAACTGAGGTAGTTTTGCAGGATACGTTGTGTAGTTAAAGTGTCCTA
>CAZFCR010000211.1:0-6400 GCA_964517305.1 uncultured Akkermansia sp. | reverse complement strand
ACTGGCTCAGCTAAGCAAGGGTGATAAGTACTACGAACGCTCTGAATATGTGCGTGCCATCCCTTATTATGAGAAAGAGGCGAAATCACGCTCCAGTCAGCGTAAACAGGAGGCCCTCGTAAAATTAGGCAACAGTTACAGGCTCATCAACGATTACACCAAAGCAGAAGAATCTTATCAGAAAGCACTGGCATTGGGCGATACACCTGACAATACGGTTTATTACAATTACGCGCAGACCCTCAAAGTCAACGGCAAATACGAGGAAGCGGCCGAACAGTACACCAGGTACATCCAGAAAAGTCCTAATGATGAAAATGCAAAAAACGCGCTGAAGTTCTGCCGCGAGATCAAGTACTACATGTCAAAGCCGGTGGAATACACCATCAAAAATATTTCCAGTATCAACACTGCCAATTCTGAATTCTCACCTTTCGTGATGAATAACAAACTGATGTTTGTGGCCGAACGCGAGTCGTTCGACTTTGTGAATTACAGTGTGAACAACAGCAACGGTCAGCCTTTTCTCAACATGTTTGTTTCAAACATTGAGGGTTCGGATGTAAAAAAATCAAAGAGCTTTTCTAAAAAACTGAATACCGATTACCACGAAGGACCGGGATGTGTGAGCAGCGACGGCACTACACTTTATTTCACACGCGTGAATCCCCACGTAAAAAAAGGACTTGTGAACCATGCCCGTATTTTTATGGCAACAGGGTCGAGCCGCAACTGGAAAAACATACAGCCACTTTCTATCAACTCAGAAGAACATTCCAACGCGCATCCCAGCATCAGCGCTGATAACAACACACTTTATTTTACCAGCAACAGGCCGGGAGGTTTTGGTGGCAAAGATATCTGGGCGAGCAAACGCAGCGGGGATACCTGGTCGGAGCCGGTAAATCTTGGGCCAGACATCAATACCAGCGGCGATGAGATGTTCCCTTCCATTAAAAAAGACGGCACGCTTTATTTTGCTTCCAACGGTTTGCCGGGTTTTGGCGGACTTGATATTTACAGCGCACGGAATGTGGATGGCAAATGGATCCTGCAGCGCAACGAAGGGCTTAACCTGAACAGCAGCGCCGATGATTTTGGCATCGCTTTCCTTAACGATTCAGTTGGTTATTTTTCATCTAACAGAACAGGGGGCAAAGGCAAAGACGACATTTACATGTACGATTACGCCAATAAGTCCATGGTACTTTCAGGAACCGTTTTGCTCACCGAAAATCTGAAAGATTACGCCAAAGGAAAAAAAGTGGTGCTACTCGACGACAAAGGACAGGCCATTGACAGCACCAGAACAAACAACAAAGGTTATTTTGAATTTAAAAATTTAGACGCAGATAAAAAGTACCTCGCGGTGATTGAAGAGGACGATCCTCAGTTCACGGGCAAGGCGCGTTATTATCTTACGGAGAACGACAGTGTGATACAGCGTGTAACGGGAAAGTATGGCGACAAACGTTTTGCATTTAAAAACCTGCCTGTAGATCCCAACGGTTTGCCTGAGCTTTATACAGAAGATGAACTGGTATTCGCAGGAACACTGATGAGCGGTGAAAAAGGAACCGTGCCTCTTAAGAACGCCAAACTCAGGCTGGTGAACGATTATGGAGATGTGGTGGAAGAAACCACCACCAATGAGTTTGGTGCATTTGCTTTCAGGAACATCCCAACCGACCAGAACTACCTGATTTCAGTGGACGAAGGCGATGTGTCGCTCCCCGAAGGAACACGCATTACGCTTACCAACCGTTCGGGGAAGGAGATCAAGAGCTTTAACAAAACAAAAGGCAAGTTTTCGTTTAAGGTTTTATCTACCGATAAAACAGTACTCAACGAAATGGATGCCGAAGACGTGAACCTGGTGATGGGTCTTTATGGATATATGTACGATCAGGACAAACGTCCCGTAGTTAATGCGAAAATCAAAGTAAAAGAACCGGATGGCTCCAACGAACAGGAGTTTGTGACTTCAGCGAAAGGAAAGTTCAGTTTTAAAAATCTTCAGGCCGAGAAAGATTATCTTTTTGAAGCCGATGAAAACGATCCTGCCCTCTCTGGCGTTAAACGACTCTTTATAGCAGATAACAAGGGGGGTATTTACAAGATCATCGAACTGATTGGCGGGAAGTTTTCATTTAAGATCCTCGAAGTGGATAAAATGGCCATGGGTGAATTTGTGGTAGATGATCCATGGCTGAAGGTATCTGAAATGAAACGAAAAAAACAGGCTGAGGTAAAAAAGGAAATCCCTTCGTCTGAAAAACCAGACAAGCCGGCTAAACCTGTAAAAGAAGAGGTGGAGGAAGAACAGATCCTCGTGATTGTTGAAAATATTTATTACGCTTACGGTGATCACCAGGTGGGTCCCGATGCTGAACGTGTGCTGAACAAAGCGGCCGAAGCATTGCAGAACAATCCCAAACTGATCATGGAGATCAGCTCACATACCGATTCACATTCGAGCGATGCCTACAACATGACGCTTTCCAATAAAAGGGCGCAGACAGCGGTAGATTATCTTGTGAAAAAAGGGATCAGCCGCAGCAGGCTAAAGGCCAAAGGATACGGGGAAAGCAGGTTGCTGAACAAATGTGACGATGGTGTGCCCTGCACAGAAGATGAACACAAGATCAACCGCCGCACCGAATTCAAGATCACCAATCCTTTGAAAAAATAAACATGAACCTTGTTCTTTTTGATGAACTTAACGACTGGAAAAATCTTTTACCACTCACGTTTACCCGCCCCGTTTCCGAGATCCGCATCGGTATATTAACCATCCGCGAAAAATGGGAATTGTACCTGAACACCGGCGCAGGTTTTCAGACACAGGATCATCTTAGCAAAAAATTTAAAAACACAGCTTCCGGAGATACTCTTTTTATAAACGCTGCCATTTTACCCGACAACGATTTGCTGGACGCCATTAATGGCCTCGGCAAAAACGAGTTATTGGTTCAGAACGGGCGGCGACTTGTTTTTAAAGGCACCGCCGAACATTTTACTAAAGGCAGTTATGGCGTTGAAAAAAACTACAACCAACCTTTGCTCTGCATTGACAATGTATGGGACATCTTTAAAAAAAACGCTGAGGTTCTCAGCGCCGATTTTAAAAAAATAACCGGGGGACGCAAAAGTCAGCCCCTGAGCAAAAGCGTGACGGTGATCGGCGACCCCGCCCTTATTTTTCTGGAAGCCGGCGCAAAGGCCGAGGCCTGTATTTTAAACACCACGGGCGGTCCGGTATATCTTGCTGAAGACGCAGAGATCATGGAAGGTTCAATGGTTCGCGGACCCTTTGCCCTGGGCGCACACAGCGCACTGAAGCTGGGCACAAAAGTGTATGGTGCCAGCACGGTAGGGCCTCATTGTAAGGTAGGCGGCGAACTCAGCAACAGCGTGATCTTCGGTTACAGCAATAAAGCCCACGATGGTTTTCTTGGTAACTCGGTGATCGGAGAATGGTGCAACCTGGGCGCAGATTCAAATAACAGTAACCTGAAAAACAATTACGGCAACGTAAAACTTTATAATTACGCGCAAAACAAACAAATAGATACAGGCCTTCAGTTTTGCGGACTAATCATGGGCGATCATTCCAAGTCGGGGATCAATACCATGTTTAACACAGGCACCGTTGTGGGAGTTGGCTCCAACATCTATGGGGGCGGTTTTCCCGCTACTTACATTCCCAATTTCAGCTGGGGCGGCAGCCAGGGTTTTGAAAGTTACCGGCTCGATAAATTGTTTGAGACCGCCGAAAAGGTGTTCGAACGCAGGGGGCTTGTTTTTGATGAAACTGAAAAAAACATCCTCAGTCACATTTACAACGAAACCGCAGGCTGATCCTGTTTACTTTTTTCTGGCGCCGATACTAAACACCATCGGTATCTTTTTTTCAATGTGGGCGATCCTGAAAACTCCGGGCGCGTCTTCGCGTGTGTTCTGAAAACAATTAAAAGGCGAATAATCAAATTCATCAAATACTTCCAGCGCCATTCCGTTTCTGATGAGGCTGTTCAGCACTTCGGAGGTGGGATGATTCCAGCCAACGTATTCACTTTTAATGGGTGCATTCCTGTCGGCATAGGTGCCACTCTCTTCTTCAACAATGGGGCCGGTATTAAAATAATCGTATCCGATCTTTTCAAACCGGTCGTCGAAGGTCCACACAAATGGATGAAATTCTGCCATGATAAAACGACCACCTGGTTTCAGAAAATGGGCAATGATCTCTGCCCAGCGGTTCAGATCGGGTAACCAGCCAATAACGCCATAACTTGTGAAGACCATGTCGAACTGTTCGTTCAGATGTTGAGGAAGGGAATAAAGATCACAACAGATAAATGTGGCAGGCACGCCTGTCTGACCGCTTAATGCCCGCGCGGTATCAATGGCTTTATCCGAAAGGTCCATGCCCGTTACTTCAGCGCCGAGCCTGGCAAGCGATAAGGTATCCTGACCAAAATGACATTGCAGGTGAAGGATTTTTTTATTGCGTACATCACCCAGCAGGTCGAGTTCGATGGATTTCAGTGAAGACTTTCCTTCTATAAATTTCTTGTTGTCGTAAAAGTCGGAGGCCAGGTGGTAGGCCGTTCTGCGGTTCCAGGACTCAAGGTTTTTGCTGAGGTAGTCTGATGCTGACATGTTGCTTTTTTTTGGAGCAACAAATGTAATCAATAATCAGTGCGAAGTCCGAGCAGTTTTTTGTAAGCGAGCAGTCGAAACTGGTAAGGGTTATCAAGCACACCTTCGGCCTTCATGGTTTTGTAAGCGTCGAGTCCGCCGATGTGCCTGTTGGCAGCAGGCGAAGGAGAAGGCAGAAGAAATGTGTTTGTTTTGTTTTGCGGATAGAGGCGCTTGAATTCGCTTTCGACAAAACGACTGGTGAAAAAAATAGATTTCAATGGCTGTTGAAGGCAATCGTCAAGACCCTGTTGGTTGTATTCAAGGATGTGCAGGTTGGCATCGGAACAATTGCCGGCTTTTCTTTTTACACGCAGGGCAATGTCGCTGAGGGCAATGTGGTGTTTTTCGCAGAGCGCTGTTTTTTCAGATCTGGTAGTCGCTGTCAGGCCGGTGATCTCCGAAAGCAATTGCCAGAAATAATTTCGCCCACTGCCACTGTAATACCAGTCGCCATAATCTTTCCCGTTAAAACATGGAAAACTGCCGATGATGAGTTTTTCGGCGTGTGTTGGAATGAAGGAGAGAAACGGATTGGTTTCAGTCATCGCAGATGTGGCACCTACTCTTTTACCGGCCTGTAGATGCTGACTTTGCCGCGCACAATGTTTTTGAGTTCAAGCGGGTGAAGGGCTACTTTTTTTCCGGCAATGGAAGTGTTCTGTTCGGCCATGATGTAATTGCCTTTGCTTCTCACCGCATATACTACCGCCGTGTGCTGCGCCATGATGTCTTCGTAGATGTAACCGTCTTTCTGGTATTTTACCTGTACGCCTGTGAACTGGAAAATATCGCCCGGATAAACACATTCGATCTCAGGATTTACTTCTCTGCCAAACTGGTAAGCATTGTCCCATTTCGCTTTTACTGAATTGAGGGCTGCGGCTGCAAGATCCCAGCATTCGCCCCTTCCTACTTTCTGATTGATGTGGCTTCTTACAAAAGAAACAAGCTGGTGGTTAAGGGCCGGCACCTCGTCACATCCACCAGCGTACCTGAAAGACATGAGGCAGATGAGGGCGGAGAGTGGAATTATTTTTAATAGTGCAGGCATCTTGTATGGAGCGCGGAGGCTTTTACAAAATTACAGAAAAGAAGCACGGACTTTCGCTGCAAAGCCTTGAAAGGCCTGAGGTTTAGAATTTATTAACGGCTTGAGGCATTAAACGGCCTTGTTTTTAACGGTTTTAACGAGACTTTTCACCAGTTCGTCAAATCCTTCGGGTGATGAGGGTTTACTGATGAACGTATCGGCTCCCTTTTTCATACAAAAATCTTTGTCCTCTTCAAGAGAAGAGGTGGTGAGTACCACAATGGGTACTTTTGCGTATTTCTTCTTTGCTTTGATCATGCACAGCACCTCTCGGCCGTGCAATTTGGGCAGATTAAGATCCATCACAATCAGGTGCGGACAGGGGCTGTCGGAATTTAACCAGTTGGTAATCAAGTCTCCGCGCATAAGGATGTCGAGATTTACGTCAATGGCGTTATCTTTGAAGGCTTCCCTCAGGAAGTCTATATCGTCCGGGTCATCCTCTATCAGTAGTATTTTGAATGGTTCAGGCATAGGTTTTGATGATTTACCAGGTTGAACAAAGTTAAAAATATTAATGAGTGTAAAAAATAGACCCATAAAAGAGCGCCAGATTTTTGATTCTTTTGTGGTTAGCATCGGTGCTTCGGCCGGAGGGTTGGA
>CAZFCR010000210.1:0-6415 GCA_964517305.1 uncultured Akkermansia sp. | reverse complement strand
CTTACGGACAGCCTTTCTGTGAGAGAATGGCAGATTACTGAAAGCACCCGCAAGATTGCAGGTTACCTTTGCCGCAAAGCCATCTGGAAGTACAACGACTCTACCCGCATTTACGCCTGGTTCAGTTACGACATTACACCCTCAACCGGGCCCGAAAGCTTTAACGGCCTGCCGGGAACCATCCTTGGCCTGGCCACTGAAGACGGCGGCGTGGTTTATTTTGCAAAAAAAATCGATTTGCTTAAACCAGATGCCCTTGAGTTTGTTCCTCCTAAAAAGAAAAAGATATATACAGTTAACGAACTCAAGGCAAGGCTTACAAAAGAATACGGCCACGAAAAGTGGTTTAAGGAAGAACTGGCCGAACAGTTTGGCATCTGGTAATACCCCAGCTTAAATAATGGGGTGGAGAATTTAAATACAGAGGTTTGGAATATTTGTTCCAAACGCTTAAATTTACATTTAAAAACATCACACTATGCCTAAGGTAAAACAGTTTAACAGGGAAAAGGTATTAGAAGCTGCCTCTACCATTTTTCACCAGAAAGGTTATAATGGCACCTCCATTGATGAGATCTTAAAGGCTACCGGTTTAAGCCGGAGCAGTCTTTACGATTCGTTTAAAGACAAACACAGCCTTTATCTTCAGGCCCTTGAATTTTATAAAACCAGAGAGCAGGCCGCTTACAAAGAAGTGGATGAAAAAAAACTGAATGGCATTCAGAAACTCGAATACCTCTTTAAAGAAGTAGTGAACCACCTGATCACCCATCCTGATGGAAACGGCTGTCTGATGGTAAATGCGGCGGCGGAAATGAGCAAACACTGCGAAAAAACATCGCAGGTGATCTGCAATAACAAAGACAGCGTTCAGGATCTGTTTACACATTGGTTATCAGAAGCCGAGCAGGAACAGGTGATCAAACTGTCGAAACCCGCGCGTACATACGGTCCTTTTTTATTTAACGCGCTTTGTGGCCTTAAGGTATTGAGCCAGAGCGGCGCTTCGCGGGCCGAGCTGAATAACGTTGTAAAAGTAACGATCGACGCTCTTGTATAACGGAAACTTTATTTTAAATCCGCCTCTTTTTTTACGATGCACTTTATAGATACACACACCCACCTTTACTCAGATGAGCTGAAGGCTGACCTTGATTCGCTGCTCGACAAAGCAGTGAAGGGTGGGATCAAAAAGTTTTACATGCCCAACATCGACGCGGCATCAATAGCCCCGATGCTTGAAGTTGAAAAAAAATACCCTGACGCCTGTGTGGCGATGATGGGTCTGCATCCCTGCAGTGTGAAGGCCGATTACGAAGAAGAACTGGCTGTTGTAAAAAGCTGGCTGGACAAAAGACCATTTGCTGGTGTCGGAGAGATCGGAATTGACCTTTACTGGGACAAAACATTTCTTAAAGAACAGCAGATTGCCTTTGTAAGGCAGATTGAATGGGCACTGGCCCTTAACTATCCCATTGTGATTCATTGCCGGGAAGCATTTGAGGAGATCTACGAGATCCTGAAAGGCTTTAAAACCTTACCAAAAGGCATTTTTCACTGTTTTTCCGGCAATCTGGAGCAGGCCGGGCGTATTCTGGCGCTCACGCCGTTTAAATTAGGCATCGGAGGCGTTTTAACATTTAAGAATGCCGGGCTCGATAAGGTGGTGGAAACCATTGGGCTGGAAAACCTGGTATTGGAGACCGACGCGCCCTACCTGGCACCCGTGCCTTTCAGGGGCAAACGCAACGAACCCGCCCACATGCTGGAGGTAGCCCGTAAACTGGCCGAGATAAAAGACCTGAGCATGGCCGAAATAGGAAGCATCACATCTAAAAACGCTGAATATATCTTTCAGAACTCATAAAATGTTGAAAACCCGGCGCCTTTTTTCAAAAAAGTTTTGTTCAATAAAAAAAACTTCATACATTTGCACCCCCTAATTCAGGGAAAGTTTAAAATTTTACAAAAGTGGACGCATTAAGTTATAAAACAAAATTTGCCAACAAAACCACCGCTAACAAGGAGTGGTTGCTTGTTGATGCTGAAAATGAAGTAGTTGGACGTTTAGCTTCGAAAGTAGCTATTTTACTTCGTGGAAAACACAAAACCAGTTACACCCCGCACACTGATGCAGGTAGCAACGTTATCATCATCAATGCTGATAAAGTGCGTTTCACAGGTAATAAATTAAACGATAAAGAATACGTTCGTTACACCGGTTACCAGGGCGGTCAGCGTTTTACCACGCCGAAAGACCTTTTGGCCAAAAAACCTGAGCAGATTCTGGAGCACGCCATTCACGGTATGCTTCCTAAAGGCCGTTTGGGCAGGGTGTTAAACACCAATGTGCGTATTTTCGCAGGTGCTGAACATGGGCATGAGGCGCAACAGCCTAAAAAAGTGGATTTAAGTAAAATTAAATAATAAGAAAACTAAATGGAAGTAATTAATACATCTGGCCGCAGGAAGACTTCAGTTGCCCGCGCATACGTAACTGCAGGTTCTGGCAATATTGAAGTAAACGGTAAGGATTATAAACAATATTTTACTACCCCTACTTTACATTATTACGTGACGCAGTCATTGAACGTATCAAAAGTACGTGAGAACTACGACGTAAAAGTAAATGTTAAAGGTGGTGGAATTACCGGTCAGGCACAGGCCATTCGTCTTGCAATTGCAAAGGCGCTTGTAGAGGTGAACCCTGAACTTAAAAAAGATCTGCGTGCAGCTGGTTTAATTACCCGTGATCCACGTATGGTTGAACGTAAGAAATTCGGTCAGAAAAAAGCGCGTGCACGCTTCCAGTTCAGCAAACGTTAATATTTAGACCATTAAAAGCAAGAGAAGATAACAAATGTCAGCAAGAACATCATTTAACGAATTACTCGAGTCAGGTGCTCACTTTGGTCACCTTAAAAGCAAGTGGAACCCGGCAATGGCGCCGTATATCTACGCCGAAAAAAACGGAATCCATATCATTGACCTGAATAAAACAGTAGCCAAGATCGAAGAAGCAGCCACCGCATTGAAACAAATCGCGCGTTCAGGCCGTAAGATCCTTTTTGTTGCCACTAAAAAACAGGCCAAGGACATTGTTGCTGAAAAGGTAAAAACAGTGAACATGCCATACGTTACAGAACGCTGGCCAGGTGGAATGTTAACCAACTTCGCCACCATCCGCAAATCTGTTCGCCGCATGAGCCAGATCGATAAAATGTTCGCTGACGGTACTTTCGCAAACGTTTCAAAGCGCGAGCGTCTTCAGTTCTCACGCGAACGTGCCAAACTTGAAACACAGTTCGGTTCAATCGCTGATCTTACAAGACTTCCGGCTGCTCTTTTTATTGTTGACATTACTAAAGAACACATCGCGGTAGCAGAGGCAAAACGTCTCAACATCCCTACCTTCGCGATTGTTGATACCAACTCAAATCCTAATCAGGTTGATTTCGCAGTACCTGCGAATGATGACGCTTCAACTTCTATTGCTTACATCATCGAACTGATGGTAGCTGCAGTGAAAGAAGGTTTATCTGACCGCAAAATGGACAAAGAAGCAGGGACAGAAGAAGGCGATACCAGGGAACTGAGCGCGCAGGAAGCTGAAGAACTGGCTGACGGTGCTACCATTAAAGGCGCAAAAGAAGACGAAGAAGATAAAGGTGGCGCTAAAAAACCACGCCGCAGAGTGATAGCGAAAAAATAATTTATACATAAATTTATTAAGCGGTCATTCTGGCAACAGGCTGACCGTTTTTTTTAACCATCAATATATAACAACAAATAAAATACAGTAACATGGCTATTACAGCAGCAGAAGTAAACAAATTACGCCAGCAAACAGGCGCTGGTATGATGGATTGTAAAAAAGCGCTCGAAGAAAGCAACGGTGATTTTGAAGCCGCTGTGGATTTCCTCCGCAAAAAAGGTGCGAAAGTTGCAGCTAACCGTCAGGACCGTGATGCCAAAGAAGGCGTGGTTCTTGCTAAAACAACTTCAGATAATAAATCAGCAGTGGTAATCAGCGTAAACTGCGAAACCGACTTCGTTGCAAAAAATGCAGATTTTATTCAGTTCGCTGAATCAGTTGCAGCTATTGCTCTTAATAAAAAACCGGCAACCATCGATGAACTGAAAGCGCTTCCTTACAACAACGATGTAACCGTTGGTGATAAATTTATGGAGCAGGTTGGAAAGATCGGCGAAAAGATCGACATCGGGTATTACAGTGTGATCAACGCTGAACAGGTGGTTGGTTACATCCACCCGGGCAACCGTCTGGCTGTTGCGCTTGGCTTCAATAAAAAAGTAACTGACGAAGTTGCAAAAAACATTGCCATGCAGGCAGCCGCCATGGCACCTGTAGCGATCGACAAGGATGATGTGGATCAAACTACCATCAACCGCGAACTGGATATCGCCCGTGAAACAACCCGTGCTGAAGGTAAACCTGAAGACATGGTTGAAAAAATTGCTCAGGGAAAACTGAATAAATTCTACAAAGAATTTACACTGTTGAACCAGGAATATTTTATTGATAACAAAGTTACTGTTCGCCAGTACCTGCAGAGCGTGGAAAAAGACCTCACCGTTTCCGCATTCAAGCGTTATTCATTGGCATAATTCAAAATCCCCTCCTTACCGAGGGGATTTTTTTTGAACTTATTTTTAAAACGCCGTTTCAAACAGAATGAAAGGCATCTGAACCTTATGAAATACAAAAGAATACTTTTAAAATTAAGCGGCGAAGCCCTCATGGGCAATAAAGGTTTTGGCATCGACCAGGAACGGCTGATGGATTATGCTCACGAAATTAAATCCATTTCAGATGCAGGCTGCCAGGTAGCCATTGTTATCGGTGGTGGTAATATTTTTCGCGGCATACAGGCTGAAAAAGGTGGTATGGACCGCGTACACGGCGACTACATGGGCATGCTCGCCACTGTAATCAACAGCATGGCCATTCAAAGCGCACTCGAAGGACTGGGCGTTCAAACCCGTCTACAGAGCGCGATTAACATGGAACAGATCTGCGAACCATTTATCAGGCGCAGGGCCGTTCGCCACCTTGAAAAAGGCCGTGTTGTTATCTTTGGGGGCGGAACGGGAAATCCCTATTTCACAACTGATACAGCTGCAACATTGCGTGCCATCGAAATTGAAGCAGCCGTTATTCTGAAAGGAACGCGGGTGGATGGCATCTATACTGCCGATCCTGAAAAAGACAAAACAGCAACCAAATACGAAACCATCCGTTTTGAAGAGGTTTATGAAAAAGGCCTTGAAGTGATGGACATGACCGCCTTTACACTCTGTAAAGAAAACAACCTGCCCATCATTGTGTTTGACATGAATAAAAAAGGCAATCTTAAAAACCTTGTGGAAGGCCAGAAAATAGGTACCCTGGTGGAAGTATAATTGATGAACTAACTTAACGACAAACCTCCTGCCAAACGGGAGGTTTTTTTTTGAACTGCATCGAATATTGTTGCGTTCTTACTCTAAATGATTATTTTTATCAGCTTACACCCAATAAATTATGTCTTTACGTTTCCTGCCTTACATTCTGATTTTCTTGTTCACCTCCTGCAAAAGACAGGAAGCCGATTTGACCACTGCGCCGGCTGAAGTTGTTACCGCTACAGGCGCGGATCCGGGCGGATACGTTACCAATGAAAGTAAAACCGAAATCAAAGAACGTGGTGTCTGCTGGAGCATAACAGACAACCCTTCCGTACATGACTCAAAGTCTACTGCCCACGCAGCGGAGACGAGCTTCAGGGTTTCTATGTCTGATCTGAAACCTGCCACCACTTATTATTACCGGGCCTATGCAGTATCGAAAAAAGGCACCAGTTATGGCAATACCCTTTCATTACGCACGCGAGCGGTGGCAACTGGCACGGTACAAGATGTTGACGGAAATATTTATAACACGGTTGAGATAGGCGGACTCACGTGGATGATGGAAAATCTTAAAACTAGCAGGTACCGGAACGGCGACAAAATTATTTATTTTAGCACGCACGTAGAACAAAGTGTATTGCCAGGCTATTATTACTATGACAACAATCAGGAGAATAACGAAACGTATGGCAAACTCTACAACTGGTTTGCTGTTTCGGATCCGAGAAACATTGCGCCGGAAGGCTGGCATGTTGCTACTGACGCGGAATGGACCCAATTAACCGATTTTATCGGTGGGCCATCTCAAATTCATAAATTGATTGAAAATGGTAACTCGCTATGGCGTGATTATCAAAAAGCCACTAATGAAACCGGTTTCTCAGCTCTCCCCGCCGGCGGGCTTCTTTCCGGCTTTTATGCGAATTTACACGCCAGTGGCCGCTGGTGGACATCCACCGAAAATACACCTGGAATTGACGGCGAGGCCTGGCACAGGAGCATC
>CAZFCR010000209.1:0-6417 GCA_964517305.1 uncultured Akkermansia sp. | reverse complement strand
CGCTGAATACAGAGCCATTGACACCTGGGCCGCTGAAGACGCCTCCAAAAGGCTGACCGTCGAGCGCGTTCACATCATCAAGACAAACCTGTGAGGCCGCCGCACTGGCACTTACAACAGGCAAAGGAAATACATTTACATTCACAGGTACACGCGAACTGCTGCAACCTACCTTGGTGATCTGCCAGTTGTAAAAATAATAATAGGTCTGACTGCCGCCACTCGACGACTTGATGTTAACCGCGTTGCCAATGTTATAAGGATAACTCACGCCTGACAAAGACCGGTATAGGTTGGAAGAGGATGCACCGCTGAGTCCAAGCCTGTAGTTGGTTCCAATGCCCAGGTTAAAATTCAACACTACGGTATTGGCGCCCACGCTCAGGTTCACGTTAGTGGAAGTAATAATGGCATTGGCCGAATTACGCAGCTGAATGAGCCTGAATCCATTGGAGTTGGCGTAAATAACCACAGAGTTAAGTACGCTGGTCTGCGCCACATCAAAGATAAGATAAGCACCATTGTTGTTAAGGAAACCTCCGCCGGTATTGGATGGCATACCGCCGTATACCGGAGAGTTGGTAATGGTATTGGCAACATAATAGGTGGTAGAGTTAAGTAGTGGCGGCGTTACAAAGCTGGGCCCGTTATTCAAGACCAGGGTCGACGAAGGACTTGAGTACCAGAGAAGGGCATTGCTGCCGTTCGCAAAAAGCGTTGCGCTGTTGTACCTGCAGTCAGAAGTTCCTGACACCGCAGGCGGCTGAGGCACTTCTACGTTGATGAACGCCGTTTTAATGATGCTGTCGGTTACGTTAGGACATCCTGTGGCTCTCAGTTTTACATTGTAAGTTCCGGGCGCGGTATATGATTTTATCGCGTGAGTGGTATTGGCAGTGGTGCCGTCTCCAAAATACCAGGTGTATGTTAAACCATTGGTGGTGGTATTTGAAAAGTTAACCGTTGCTGGAACGTTACAGAAATTAACCGCGTTGGAAAAGAAATTCGGATTAACAACGCCGGGAATAAACTGTGGCCCAACACCCACTGCGTACCAGGCGTTCGCTGTCTGCACCAATTCGTTGCTGCAGTCGCCATAAAGGTCACGTGCTGCCTGCATGGTCAGTAAACGTGCGTTGGCGTAATTGGTGGAAGGCGTAAAATAAACGGTCAGCGCGCGGAAAGCAATCCTGCTCGCGGCATTAAAACCGAGGCCCGACACAGAATAAGCATCCGATTTATCGTTGGTGCCGCTGCCACCTGCAGTTAACAGGTAAAACCAGAAGTTGCCAACGCCACTGTTGGTATGAACACCGCCGTTGTCGCCGGCGCCCGTCCACCAGTTGTTACCCTGGTAAGTGTCGGGGTGCCCTTCAAGACCCGGGTCTGACATGTCGCGCAAACCACCGGCCATCATGTCTTCACCGATTTTCCAGTTCCAGTTATTCGGGCGACCGTAATTTTCAATACAGGTACCGAAGATATCCGAGAAACTTTCATTCAGTGCGCCTGATTCATAAGAATAGATCAGGTTGGAACTGTTGCTGGTTAAGCCATGTGTGATCTCGTGTCCGCAGATATCCAATGTGGCGAACATAGACATGCTGCCGCTGCCGTCGCCGTAAGTCATCCTTAATCCATCCCAGAAAGCATTGCTGAAATTATTGCCGTAGTGCACATAACTCACGAGTCTGAAACCCGCATTATCGATACTATTCCTGTTATGTTCGTTCCAGAAATAATCATAAGTGGTTTCCGCACCCCAGTGCGCGTCTGTTGCACCCTGATCAAAACCGGTGGTGGTCCAGCTGGTGCTGGTGTTGGTAAAATTGGTATTGACATAGGTGGTGCCGTTGTTCAGGTTGTAGGTTTCCACACCCAATCCACGCGAAGCATCTTTTAAACGGTAGATGCCGTTATTGAGATCGCAGATAATGGGTTGTGTACCACTATATAAGGTAGCAGCCGTGCCGGGCACATCAATTGAACAGATCTGATTCTCTTCAGCGATCACTTCTCCGCTGGCCGCATCCACATAGACATTGGCCCGATAGAGTGGTTTTTCAGCATAAATATTAAACTTCCAGGCATGTAACATCTGCCCATCTTTTTCGAAGATCACTTTTTCACCTTTCGGATCAAAACTAAAATCCGGATCTTTCATCACCTCACGCATGTGCGCAAGCTCTTCCCTGTTTTCCCATTTGTATTTTTCTGCACCAACCTTTTTTAATGCAAAAGCAAGGGCAGATTTTTCGTTCAGTACCGATGCGTTTGAAACCGGAGCAGGATCGGTAAGATCACCATTTATTGACACCAGTTCACCATTGCGAACGTGCACCACAAGCATTCTGTTTGCGTAAACGCTGCCAGCATTCTGAATTTTAAACCGGTAATGAATAAAACCTGACTGATCTGTTTCCGTTTTATACAGCACCGCTTTGTTGTTGCCGGTAAAAAACGTCTGGTTAACCAGGTCTTCCAGGTTATGAGCACTTACCTTATTCCCGGGATTAAAACGCACATACCCCAGCTGGTTGGTCTGGTCGTATGTTGTTTCTGCCGCGGTTCCAAGGTCAATTGCGGATTGAGCAAAGCCCAGTTGTGTGCCAAAAAAGAAACAAAGTGTTCCTAAAATTTTATTCATAATGATGATTTTTTCAATTCTACAAGATAGGAAAACAAAAACATAATCTATTTACCAGATTTAAAGAAAACCGGCGCACTTATGGTTTTTAACAAATGTGCAGCTTGTTGGAGCACTCAAGTATTTGTTTATCTTTACTTTAAATCCCTAAACCCCTGAAAAATGCATAGAATTTACTTATCTCTTTTACTTTCAATCGGTTTCCTGTCCCTGGCATCGCAAGTTGCGCCGGTAATGGGTCCGATCAACGGTGCCGACACAGTTTGTTCTGCACCGGCAGCGCCTCAGCAATATAGCGCCTCAGCAAGCAACTCGCCCAACAGTTACACGTGGACTGTAGTTCCTTCGAACGGTGTTGTAATTACCAACAGTAATTCACCGGTTGCCGGTTTTTCTTTTCCAAACACCAACTTCAATTACACCATTTATTGTCAGGCCTCCAACGCTGCGGGAACATCAGCACCTGTTTCTTTTACAGTAGACGTTTATGAAACGCCTACAGTTACATTCTCAGGAGTCAACACAATGTTCTGCCAGGGTTCGTCAACCAACTTGTCCGCAAGCCCTACGGTGCTTTCGGGGAGCTCAACAATGACGTATAGCTGGTCACCTTCTGCCGGCCTCAGCGGAACTACCGGCCAGAGCGTTATCGCCAGCCCCTCTGTAACCACTACCTATACGCTCCTGGTTGGTATGGGCATTTGCAGCAACACTGCAAAGATCACACTCACCGTGCAAACCTGTGTTGGAATAGAAGATTTTAAACAAGACGGCAAAAACAGATTGCTGATTTATCCTAATCCCTCTTCCGGCAACCTAAATATAAAATCTGCCACGGCGGAAAAAGTTCAGGTCTTCAATCAGCTAGGTCAAGCCATCAAAACATTAGAACTGGCACCTGACAAAGAAGTTCAGATCAGCGGCCTGACAAATGGCATCTATTTTATCCGGACAGAACACACCAGCTACAAAGTGGTGGTGAATCATTAAATAAACCTTCTTATTTTTAAAGCCGGCGCGTCCGGCTTTTTTTTTGCCTTCACCTGAATCTATGCTGAAATACTTTCAAATTACACCCGCCCTTACTTTTGCAGCCGGCCTGCTCATCTCCAGCCTGCTGGTGTCGCCTTATGTGCTCGACTACACGCTCAACATCCGACTGATCAGCATTTGTTTTTTTATTGCAGCGGGTTTTTATCTTCTTTATCAGCTCAAACTAAAAGAAGCCGTTATCGTTGATCCCCTGCTGGCGGCGGGCATTCTTTTTGTCGGCGTGAACGTTTCCTCTGTTTTCTGGGCGGGCAATCAGGCCGAAGCACTCTTCGAAGGCGCAAAGATCATGGTGGCCGGACTCATTTTTTTGTTCACGGTGTTCCTGCTTAAAAAACAACCTGACTTTAATCCGCTTTGCGGAAAGAGCAGTGTGGTAATTTTTTACATCGTTTTTCTGAGCGCCATGATACAGGTATCATCACTTCCCGATTTTTCAAAAACACATGCTTACCTGGTGACCGGCATCAACGGACACAAAAACCTGTTGTCGAGTTTTTTGTTCCTGAATCTATTTTTTGTGATCCGGTTTTTCAGAACAAATGGTCCGGGGGCCTGGAAACTATTTTCACTGATCGCCATCCTCCTTAGCCTTCTGCTTATTATTTTTCTCCGCACCAAAGCGGTATGGCTGGCCATTGCCGGGGCTACGCTGCTCTTTTTAATGCTTGTTGTATTTAAAAAAACAATAAAGACTGTCCCTGGAAAAAAAACCGTGGTGGGTCTCATCGTTATTCTGATGTTACTCGCCAATTTTTTGTTCCTCTTTTTATTGCCACGGCTGCTGGAAAAGGCGGCGGATGAAAACGCTGACAAAAACAATCTTATTACGCGTGTACTCAGGGTGGACGAAGAACGCCTGGCACTCTGGAACAAAACCTATTATGTTTTTAAAAAACATGCGCTGCTTGGCACCGGGCTTGGCAACTGGCAGGTACAGTTTCCGGATGCCACACTTTCCGGGCTTTACCGGGCCGAAGATCTTAATTATACCTTCCAGCGACCCCACAATGATTTTCTGTGGATACTATCCGAGACCGGCATCGTGGGTCTGAACCTGCTCTTTGTATTTGTACTCAGCATTTTTGTTCTATTGTTCCTGATAATTCTTGCGAAAAAAGATGCAACTTCTGAAATGCTGATGTTTTGCGCGCTCGCCGGCTATTGTATGATCTCATTTTTTGACTTTCCGAAAGAACGGGTGGAACACCTCATCTGGCTCCACGTGTTATTGGGCCTTTGTTATTTTACGGTGCGACAGAACACCACGCTTCCCACTTTATTTAAAACCAGAATGGACGCCCGTGTTTCGGTCTCTTTTATGGTGATATCGCTTTTTTTGTTGCTTACCGCCCTGCAGCGTTACAAGGCTGAATATTATACTCGGCAGATGTACGACCTTAAAGGCAGGCAGGAATATTTTAAACTTATTAAAGCCTGCAACCATGCGCGGAGTTTTGCCTGCACGCTCGATCCGACTTCGGTTCCGCTCGCCTGGTACAGCGGCAACGCCTACGCTGCACTCGGCCAGTACAACAAAGCAAAACAGCAACTGCTGCTCGCCTACGAACACAACCCATACAACCGCAACGTGTTAAACGACCTTGCTTCTGCTTTCATTTTTGAAAAAGATACAGCCCGTGCCATTCAGCTGTACGAAGAGGCGGCGCGTGTGAGCCCGCGTTTTGACGAACCCCGGCTGAACTTAGCAGCAGTTTACATTCAACAGAAAAAATACAAAGAAGCCGATGCCTGGCTGAAATCCATCAAACACGATTCAAAACGGCGGAGCAATTACCAGGCCATCGTCAACATCAGGCTGGCCGAATCAGCTTCTCAGAAATAGTCTGATCATTTATTCTACTCAACAACAATCTGGTATTTGCTCAACAAACCCGGAAGACCCTGCAGCGAGAACCTTGCTTTTTTCAGTTTGTTATTTTCAGGATCAATTTCGAAATTAAAAGATGTTCTGAAGTCGCTCTTTTCCAGATTGCTTCCAAGGAATACAGCACCGCCGAGATCACACTGATCAAACATGGCCAGGTTAAGATCCGCTTCTGTAAAATCACAATCTTTCAGAACACAGTTTTTGAACCTGGTTTTTTTGATCCTGCATTGTAAAAAAGAAGAATGGTCAAGCACACAGTTATCGAAGCTGAAAGACAAAACAAAAGCGCTGCAATTATTAAACAGCAGTCCCATCATTTTACAATCCTTAAAAACAACTTCGCTCAGTACTGTTTTGTTCAACTTAACAAGACTGAGGTTGGAAGATGAAAAAGAACAATTAAAAAACTTACCGCCCGAAAGATCGGCATTGGAAAGATCTAGGTGTTCGAAATGGCAGTTCTCAAATTCTCCGGTTAAAACCGGAGGAACTGAGGCGCGGTTAAATGTTTGGTTTGAAAAATAATTCATAGCGGGAAATTCCGTTGTGAAGATAAGAAGAACTATATCTCCTGAAAATCCCTTTCAATGGGTAACACGCTAACCCGCCATTATATCTGATTGCGAACGGCGGAGTTTTCTGCGCAATTCTTTTGCGATCTTATCCTTCAGTATTTTTAAGCCCTCTTCAATCTCACTGGGATTCTGAATCAGTTTCGAATCCATTAAAGCCACCAGCCCCAGAGGTTTGCCATCGGGTCCCGGAATTGGCAGGCCAATGTAACTTTCGATCCCCAGGTGTTTTAATTCCTCATCATTCGGAAACATTT
>CAZFCR010000208.1:0-6418 GCA_964517305.1 uncultured Akkermansia sp. | reverse complement strand
TGAACGCTGGTGACGCAGGGTGCCGGCCAGTCCGCTTATAAAAGCAAGGCCCACCAGCACAAGTTTGAGTTCAAGCCAGTACGGCGTGTAAAATTGATAATACACCGCGTACATGTACAATCCAGCACTGATGCCACACACAAAAAGCGATGCAAGAATTATTTTTACCGGCAACGAATACGGAAGTACCGGTTTTTTGCTGAACCACAATCTTGCGGTTTGAACCAGAACAATAGCCGCGAACAATTCAACGGCTGCAATGTGAATGAGTTTTACCATGATTTTTTTTCCGGCAAAACTAGGCAGCTGTTCACGCGTGATGCTTGACCTGGATCAATAAATCAATACGAGCTTATTTTCTTTTTCTTAAACGGCTGAGCGATTCAGGACGTATATTGAGATACGAAGCGAGGTGTTTCTGCGGTATTCTCTGGATCCATTCGGGTTTTGTTTTTACCAGCTCGTGGTAACGCGCGGCCGCATCTTCGTTCAGAAGGGTCATCTCGCGTTTTTCTTTGTATAAAAAGGCCTGTTCAAGGTAAAGCCTGCCAAAACGTTCCCATATTTTATGGTTATCATAAAGATGATACAGGTTTTCTCTTTGTATCGCCATCACTTCGCCGTCTTCAAGCGCAGCTACATTAAACAGCGCCGGGCATTCACCGATAAAACTGAAGAGTGAGCCGGTAAATTGTCCTTCTGTCTGGAAGTCGCGGTTACGTTCTTCTCCGTAAACCACATGAAACATTCTGAAACAGCCACTGCTGACAAACAACATGGCCTTGCAGATCCTGCCTTCTTCAAGCAGTACGTCATTTTTTTTACAGGCAAAAGGTTCAAACTGCGAATAAAAATAATTCCACTCGGATTCAGAAGGCGCAACGAAGCGGCTGATCGTATCAAACAAAAGCTTTTCGTTTTTTTTCATGAATAAAAACCGAAATTAATAAAATACTGTTGAAGTAGAGTGCCTGTGAAATCTGAATGCTCAGGAATTGAAAAGACCTGATAAAATCTCGGTTTTGGTAATCAAACCCGGGAGCAGCACAAAGAGTGTGATCTCTTCAACGAATATACGGATGCACGGTTTCATCGGCAGAGGGTTAAGTACTTTGTAAAAATACAGCGCTTCTTTCCGGGTTTTTGAGTCAATGAGCGGGGCTTCGTTTCTATTTAGTAAGCGTGCTGTTAAATAATTTCAATTTTTTTTTTTATGACAGCGCGACGATTGTTAGTTTTGAAATAAAAAATATGGAGCTCAAAGAACTTCAGCATCAACTAAAGGTTTTGGGTCTTAACCTGCCCGAACTCTCGAAGCCGGGGGGTGCCTATGTGTCGGTTAACGTGCGGGGCAAGCTGGCTTTTGTGGCCATACAGTTTCCGATTGTAAACGGACAGTTTTTGTACCAGGGTCGTTTTGGTGATACACTCAGCACTGAAGACGGTTACGCGGCGGCCCAACTTTGTGCGGTTAATGTACTGGCCCAGGTGCAGGCGCGCATTGGTTTTGATAAAGTGGAAGGAATGAATCACATGGATGTGTATTTCCAGGCGGCTCCGGGCTGGGACGAATCACCGCGTGTAGCCGATGGCGCATCTGATCTTTTTGTAAAAGTGCTGGGCGATAAAGGTGTTCATGCACGCGCCATTGCAGGAGTTAAAGATCTTCCCCGCAATTTTTCAATCGGCATCACCTGTTCTTTTACCCTGCTCTAAAGCCAGCGCAGCTGAACCAGTGTAAATATGCCTGTTATCATCACCATCACCAGCACAGTGGTGTGAAATTGTTTTTCGGTGAACAACAACAATAGTTTTTTACCGGTGTAAGTGCCTGCCAGGGTTACCGCAAACAGCAAAGGAATAAGATAGAGGTCGTGCGAGTGTATAAACCCATTGCCAAGATAAACGGCACTTCTGCTCAGGTCGATGCCAAGGTCAATGATGGCCGAGGTAGCAATGAACACAGATTTTTCGAGTTGAAACGCGGCCAGAGTGAGGCCCCTGATGGCGCCGCCTGTGCCCAGCAGACCTGCTGCCAATCCCGATAAAGCGCCTCCCGCAACCGAATTTCCGAACTTTGGTTTTAATTGAAGTTTGGGGAAAATGAGCAGTACCAGACTGAGTACAATGAGAAAAAAAGCGAGGATCACCTGCAGGTCGCTGCTTTCAAGAAACTGGCTGAGATAAGCGCCGATGATCACAAATACAACAGCCGGCACGCCTATCCACACGATGAGTTGTTTATTAAACCCTTTTCTGAAAAGTGCTATTTTGGTAATATTGCTCGAAAGATGAAAAAGAGCGGTAACTCCAAGCACCGAATGAAAATCAAGAAACATGCCCGCAATGGGAACAAAAAAAACGGATGAACCAAAACCGCCAACTGTTCCCAGCACTTCTGCCAGTAAGGCAAGCAGCAGAAACCGTACTAAATTGTCCATTACCTCCATGGCAGGTAAAATAAGCTAAGCGTAAAATTTTGAAGCATCTTTGCCGGATGTTGGGGAACTGTTTGACCGGCAAGGTAATATTTTCAATCCTGCTTCAGGTGAGATTTTTTACCTCCTCACTACTAATTTCTGCCGCGACCGAAAAGAGTGACTGCTGATTTCAAGAACATACATGCCTGCCGGAAAGGGCGTAAGATCCAGTTTCATGGTTTTCTGCATCTGAAAAGTATTTCTGTATACCGCCTGTGCGCTTGCATCGTAAAGTGTTAGGTAAAAAGTTTCTGATTCCGGCGCCTGAATTGTTACTTCATCATTTGTCGGGTTCGGAAAAACAGAAATATCCGCACGCGGCGTGTTTTCACGGAATCCTACAGGACCTGTATAAGAGGCATCGCTGTAATAAACCCGGTGATCACTGTGGTGAATGGCATAAACGCGTCCTTCAGCATCCTGAGTATAATCAACTTTCAGGTAACCATTGTCAACAGGCAGAATGCCGCCAGGTACCCTTTGCCACCCGCCCGCGGGTTGTGCCTGAAAGTAGGGGCCGCCCTGTGAAGTGGAGTTGGGGGTGTGAAGACTGCTGTAGCGGTGATTGCCGTTGCCCGCAAAAAACAGGCTGTGGAACGGCTGGTACTGCCAGGGGAATCCAAGACTGCCCACGCGGTACGGTGCCAGCGGCTGACTGCTGACGAGGTGGTTAAACGTTGTTTGGACTCCGCCCGAAATACCGAAATTTTCCGAAACGCCTTCAAATGAAAAGTAGATGCTGTCATCAGGACCTGCTTCAAGGCAAAACACCTGGTACATTTTGGTGATGTTGAGCGTGTCAGTCACACGCCAGCGCGGATTGTTCAGCCGGGCCCAGTTAACACCACCATCGTTGCTGAAAATGATCCCGCCGCCCCAGCCGTCAAAACTGTTCATGGCTCCCAC
This sequence comes from uncultured Akkermansia sp., assembly GCA_964517305.1. Classification (GTDB taxonomy): domain Bacteria; phylum Bacteroidota; class Bacteroidia; order B-17B0; family Aurantibacillaceae; genus Aurantibacillus. The sequence continues at coordinate 3,032 of CAZFCR010000208.1, read as the reverse complement.
TATCGCGCCCGAAGAAAGAACAGCGATGTGATTTACCGCTTCACGGTAACCAATGCCCGCGGTGCTGTTGACCCAGCTGTTGCCTTTGTCATCTGAGAAAAAAACACCGTCCCCGGTAAAATCTTCCGTCGCGGGTGAAATTTCTTTTATCTCGGCAGTCGATACCAGGATTCGCCCGGAAGGCAATATTTCAATGTCGCTAATCAAATGGTCTGTACCCGGCGCCTCACGTTTCCAGCTAAGTCCATCCTGCGAAATGAACACTATATTTTTGCCAATCGCATAAATGTGATCGGAGCCGATCAAAATTTTGACGATAGCCGTATCAGTACAAGCCAGCACCTGTTGCCAGCTCGCGCCTTTATCGGACGAACGGAAAATGCCTTGTGTAAAGGTGCCGACATACAGGTAGTTGTTGTTTACATCTGCAGTGATGCAAAGATTACCGGTGCCATTGTTGAGGGTGGGAAACTGCGTGGTTTCTTTCCAGAAAGGTTGTAACTGGGCCTGGAGCGAAAAGCAGAAAAAAACGAATAAAAGAATGATTTTCATGTGTTGAATTGCGCCGCAAAAGTACGGGATCACATTGGGAGGAGGGAATCTTTGGCTCATTGAAACACCTGATTTAATAAACCAACCGAAAAAAACAGGAACTCCCGAAAAAAGAAATACCCTGCCAGTTGCCCGACAGGGTATTACACCCAAAAAAAAGAACGAGGCACAAAGTTAAATGAAGAAGAGCGGCGAAAACATACAAGACTGCGTTTTTTCTTACATCAAAAGCCTGACTAATGGTAAAATTTGTAAAGCCACATAGCTAAATAAAAAATACCCTGCCGGTTTCCCAACAGGGTATTAACCCAAAAAAAAGAACGTCGAGCGGCTAAAGTATATAACAATAATATTAAATCCAACAAATTCTTAACTTTTTTTTTGATTTGAAAAAAAGGCCTGAAAACTTGTATCCCTGGCAAATTAGGATAACTTTGTATTAGGCAATACTAAACATGACCGAAAACCTCGCCACCGAAACCAGGATCGCTACCGTGATCAGGGACGACAACGGGATCATCATCACCACGATGAAGGCCTGCGGTCGCGTGGACGAAGACGATGTAAAGGAACTGAACAAGGTAACTTGGGAGATTGCCGGCGGACAACCTGCTTTAAAATTACTGCTTGCCGGGGGCGGCTGGGACATGACCCGGAAGGCAACTGAAATAGCGGAAAGCGAGGACAGTGGTTCACGTACCCGCGCCCGCGCCATTGTGGTTTCGAACCCGCTTAAAGCTTCCCTTTTTAATTTTCTGAAATCGCTCAGCGAAAAAGATTATCCGCAACAGTTTTTTGATAAACGCGATCACGCTTACCAGTGGCTGATGGCGTTTAAAACCGACGGTTTGCAGATTCCCATGTTTTAACCGCCTTCCAGGCTGATGATCCGCCGTTTCCCGTCACGGATAAATTGTTTTACCAGCACATCACAATCGGGGTAATACTGGTTTCGTTTTACATAGGATTTTAATTCAGAAGGTTCGTTGATCTGTTCAACCGTATCATAATAACCATAACCGGCATAGCGGGCATTTTCAACCAGGATCACAGCGTGTTCGCTGATGCTGCGCCCTTTATCAACAATAATAAAATTATCAGATACAAAACTTTGTTCTTTCAGAATGGTACTGGCTCTTTCGTTGTATGTTACAATTTCTTCCTGATCGGCGCAGATGCCTCTGCATTGCCGGATCTGGTGATTAAAACACACTGAGTCCGATTCGGTAAGTCCGCAATACCGGAGACAAAGTTCATGTTTGTCTATCCAGCCATCCAGCTTTTCACGCGCGGAGGAATAAGTATTAAACGCCTGCAGCGATCTTTCGCTTTCATCGTAAGGCACGATCTTAAAATTGATCACACCTTTTTTATCCCTGAACCAGTCTATGCTGTGCGAAAACTCCTCTGATTTGCGCATGCGGTTGTAAAATGGTTTGTGTTTTTTGATTTCTTCAGCTTCCAGCAAAAGGGCGATCAGTTCGCTGCCTGTACAAACAAAATCAACGTTGGTGAGTTCGTACAGCATCTTTTTATTCTTTTTAATGTCGGTATTAAAATGACTCTGCGCGCGCTGGTACATGTTGTTGCTTTTGCCAATGTAAATGATCTCCTGGTCTTTGTTCAGAAAATAATACACACCACAGGCCTCCGGAATCTTGTTGAGGATGTATTGTTTGATCTTGTCCACTCTTCTGGTCATGATCTCTTCAACACCCATGTTTTTGTATTGCGGATGCTGGGTTTTGAGCCTGATCAGGAGATCGAAGAGCTGGGCTGTGGCCACTGCGTCCCCCTCAGCCCGGTGCCTGCCGAAGATCTCGATGCCGAGTGAAGCGCAAAGATGTCCTAGGCTGTAAGAGATGCGGCCGGGGATCAGTTTTCGGCTCAGTCGCACCGTGCAGAGTGTTTCTCTTTTGTACTGATAACCGAGCGAATTAAACTCATCGCGGATAAAACCGTAGTCGAATCCCACGTTGTGCGCAACAAAAATGCAGCCCTCCGTCATCTCAAGTATGCGTGGCGCAATTTCATGAAACTTCGGTGCGTCGGCCACCATCTCGTTGGTAATACCGGTAATGCCTGTAAAGTGAGGCGAGATGCGGCATTCAGGATTGATGAGCGTGGTGAATTTTTCTACCACCGCCAGGCCATCGTGTTTCAGGATGCAGATCTCGGTGATGCGTCCTTTGCGGAATTCGAATTTACCGCCGCAGGTTTCAATATCAATAATGGCAAACATGGAGGAGACTGCAAGTTAAGAAGGAAAATGCGCAGTCAGAAAAAATGCTACAAACCATAGCAAATTCAGCACTTGCCGTTTGCCATGGTTAAGGAGACCAGGGCGCCCAGCTCATTAAAGTCTATCGGTTTTGGTAAAAAATGATCGGATGGAATGCCCAGGCTTTTTAAAAAATTTTCTCCATCCTTCACTGCGCTGATCACAATCAGGGCCGGTACTTTTTTCGGAAATTTTTGTT
>CAZFCR010000207.1:0-6443 GCA_964517305.1 uncultured Akkermansia sp. | reverse complement strand
GCAGCTGCCCATTTTTTTTATTATGCCGGTTGGGCCGATAAACTCAATTACGCTTTTCCAAACCGTTCGCCGCGAGCGATAGGTGTCGCTGCACAGATCATTCCCTGGAACTTCCCCTTGCTGATGGCCGCATGGAAAATAGCACCTGCATTGGCAACGGGCAACACGGTGGTTTTAAAAGCCGCGGAAACAACGCCACTCACAGCTTTGAAACTCGCTGAGATCATCCGCGATTGTGATCTGCCTCCCGGTGTTGTCAATATCATCACCGGCGGACCCGACACCGGTGCTGAACTGGTAAAACATCCCCTGGTAAACAAAATTGCTTTTACAGGAAGTACTGAAGTAGGTAAACTGATTCAGAAACAAATTGCCGGCACCAATAAAAAACTCAGTCTTGAACTCGGAGGTAAAGCGGCGCACATTGTTTTCGACGACGCGGCCATTGATCAGGCTGTTGAAGGCGTCATCAACGGCATCTTTTTTAATCAGGGACATGTTTGCTGCGCCGGTTCCCGGTTGTATGTGCAGGAAAATATTGCAGAGGAACTGATCAGAAAATTAAAACACCGGATCGAAAAACTGCGTGTGGGCGATCCGCTTGATAAAAACACGGACATTGGTGCCATTAACAGCAAAACACAATTGGATAAAATCAATGCCTGCATTCAGCGTGGCCGCGAAGAGGGAAACGACATTTTTCAGGCGACCACCGCCCTTCCTTCGAAAGGTTTTTTTTGCAAGCCCACCTTGTTCCTGAATGTGGCACAAAGTCATCCCCTTATGCAGGAAGAAATTTTTGGTCCTGTACTCGCCATCCAGACTTTCAGAACCATTGAAGAAGTGATTGAGAAAGCAAACAACACACCATACGGACTCAGTGCGGGCGTGTGGAGCAACAAAGGTTCGCGTCTGCTTGAAATGAGCAGGCAATTAAAAGCCGGCGTGATATGGGCCAATACTTATAATCAGTTTGACCCCGCGTCGCCCTTCGGCGGATTTAAAGAAAGTGGATGTGGTCGCGAAGGTGGCCTCCAGGGTTTAATTCCTTATCTCGATCTTTGAGTCTTATCAAAAAAATAAAAACCTTTAATCTTCAATGGGTCCTTGGGGCATTGATCATCTCAGTTACCTGGGTCAACTTTAACCTCGTGCGCTGGAACCTGAAAGATGTGATCAGCAGCGATGTCAACCACTACTACTCTTACCTGCCGGCTTTTTTTATTGAACACGATTTGAGCCTTTCTTTTCTCGACGACAACATTAATAATGAAACTGAGGCTAAACACTACGCTCCCAATAAGACTCCCAAGGGCCAATACGTCATTAAAATGAGCATGGGTGCTGCTTTCGGTTATCTTCCTTTTTTCGGAATGGCGCATGTGTATGCCCAAGTGTTAGGGTACAAAGCGGATGGATTTTCAGAGCCCTACCATTTTGCTGTTTTGTTTTCATCTTTGTTCTGGTTTGTTCTGGGCCTGGTTTTTCTGGGCAAATTGCTACGACTTTATTTTCCTTCTTTTATCACCACATTCACGGTGTTTTGTATCTGTTTCGGCACCAACGTATTTTATTATCTCACCATCGCCGGAGGTATGCCTCATGCTTTTAGTTTTGCGCTCGTTGCCATGTTTATTTATTACACCATTTCATGGCATCAGCACCATGAGCTGCGTGCGGCCCTGATCCTTGGTTTACTCTGTGCCATGCTGGTGCTTGTAAGACCCGTGAACCTGTTGTTGCTTTTATTCTTTCTTTTTTACAATGTCAATTCAAGGATCGGCTTCATTCAGAAATTCCGTTTGCTGACCGCACATAAATGGCAGGTGCTTGCGATGGCCGGACTCGCCTTTTTAATCTGCCTGCCACAACTCTGTTACTGGCACTACGTTTCAGGCAGCTACTTTTTTCATTCTTACGTAGGCGAACATTTTTTCTTTCTCAGGCCGCACCTTGCTGATGGTCTTTTCAGTTTTCGAAAAGGCTGGTTGCTTTACACACCAATGATGTTGTTTGCCGTGGCCGGACTTTTTTTTCTGAAGAACAGTTTACGGCAATATGCTTTTGCAATCCCAGTTTTCCTGGTCGTTTATCTTTACGTGATCTTCTCCTGGTGGTGCTGGTGGTACGGTGGTTCATTCGGTCAGAGAGCCATGATAGATGTTTATCCGCTGCTGGCAATTCCCATGGCGACTTTTATTTACAGGATCAGAAAAAAAGACAGTCGTCTGAAAAAATTACTTTACACACTGGCCGGAATTTTTATTGTATTAAATCTTTTTCAAACCATGCAGGCGAAATACAACATCCTTCACTACGACAGCATGACCCGTGAAAGTTATTTCAGGAATTTTTTCTCAACGAGTAAAAGTGCGGACCGGGAAAAGTATCTCGATCATCCCGATTATGATGCCGCACGGAGGGGCCTGGAATGATGTTTTTGCAAAGTCTAAAAGATCGGGGCTGGGAAAGACCCTGCCAAACAGGAGGCGATAATTTTCTAACGAATTTTTTTACCCCGTCCATCCGTTCTGCATGAAAAATACTTCGCATAACAACTTCCAAAATAGTCGCGAATAAACAGGCTATCACCTTTAAATATCAAAGTATTATATCCGTCTTTCGAACCATTGCCGTTACTTTGTACAATTTTATACCAGTTAGATTGGTACAAAGCACCATTGCCTGTACTTAAATACGGAACACCTTCCACAACTAACCCGTAGGTTTCAGGAGGTGAGCCTTCCCGAAACCATTTTCTATCTGACAAAACCGCCTTTCGAACAGTTGTTCTTTGTACCGAAACACCAGCGTATCGTTTTGCAGTCATTAAAAGGTAGCTGTTGCTTGAATACATCTCAAATGTCATCTCGTAAGTACCTACAAACTTATCGCGATAATCAGGTTTCGGAAACTCCGGATCCTTGGAACAGGATATCAGGGTCAGGCTCATCAGAAAAAAAAGGGATTTTATCATTTTCATCAGGAAAAGATACAAAATATAAAGATCCGCCCATACTTTCGCAGGCTGTGTCACCAGCATTCATCCGCCCCAACCGTAACCGGTAAGCCCTAAATTTTCCTTACATTTACCCTAATATGTACAGGTTATTTAAACTTTTCTGGGAATACAATCTGCCACGCTGGTCGATCCTTTTCATCGACACGTTCATCTGCGCCTTTGCCCTGACCCTGGCCTTTGCGCTGCGTTTTGACTTCAGCGACATTCCGCCCCTGGATGCCGCCAACCTCCCTTATGACTTCGTCATTGTACTAAGCATCCGTTTTATTTCCTTCGCGTTGTCAAAAACCTACAAGGGTGTTGTCCGCTACACGAGTTCGCGCGATACCGCCAGGATTTTTCTGGTGATACTTGCAGGAAGTGCAACCGTCTATATATTCAACCTCATCTCGCTTTATTTTGTTTTAGGCTACTATTTTATTCCCAACTCAGTGATCATCATCGATGCGCTGGTGTCGCTGTTCCTGATGATCAGTTCGCGGCTGGCGATAAAAGCGCTTTATTTTGAAATTAAAAACCCGGCCCGGGAAAAAATGAACGTCATCATCTACGGGGCCGGAGAAGGCGGGATCATTACCAAACGCACGCTCGACCGCGATGCCGCCATTAAATACAATGTAGTAGGATTTATCGACGACGATGAAAAAAAACACGGGCGTAGTCTTGAAGGCGTTTTTGTTTACGGTCCTGATAAATTATCGGAACTGATCAAAATAAACCACGTTGAATTTGTGATCATTTCCATTCAGAAGATCTCGATCAAAAAAAAGAACCAGATCGCGGATGTGTGTCTCGAGAACAATGTGCGTGTGCTGAATGTGCCGCCTGCGGCCAAGTGGATCAACGGAGAACTCAGTTTTAACCAGATAAAAAGTATCCGCATTGAAGACCTGCTGGAGCGCGATCCCATTAAGCTCGATACCGAAAGAATTGCGGCGGAACTCAAAGACAAAGTAATTCTGATCACCGGAGCGGCGGGAAGCATCGGCAGCGAACTGGCCCGGCAATGCGCACGTTACTGGCCCAAAAAACTGTACCTGCTCGATCAGGCTGAAAGTCCCCTGCACGAACTGGAACTCGAATTCGCAGACAAACTCATTAAACCTCCGTTTGAGGTGATTATTGGTGACGTGCGCAACATCGACCGGATGCACAACGTTTTTGAGACCTTTAAACCCCAGATCGTTTTCCACGCCGCTGCCTACAAACACGTGCCAATGATGGAGAATAATCCGTCGGAATCCATTCTCACCAATATTCTCGGAACAAAAAACATAGCTGATCTTGCAGATGAATTTAAGGTGGAACGTTTTGTTTTTGTGAGTACTGACAAGGCCGTGAACCCAACAAACGTGATGGGTGCCAGCAAACGCATCGCGGAGATCTATATCCAGAGTCTCGGAAAAAAATCTTCTACCAAATTCATCACCACCCGTTTTGGAAATGTGCTCGGATCAAACGGATCAGTGATCCCGCGTTTTAAAAAACAAATTGAACAGGGCGGACCCATTACCATCACCCATCCCGAGATCACCCGCTATTTTATGACCATTCCGGAGGCAAGTCAGCTGGTGCTCGAAGCGGCGGGCATGGGCAAAGGTGGCGAGATCTTTGTTTTTGACATGGGCGCATCCATCAGGATCGTTGACCTTGCACGCAAAATGATCATGCTGCTGGGCATGAAAGAAGGCAAAGACATCAGCATAGTTTATACCGGATTAAGACCCGGAGAAAAACTGTACGAGGAACTGCTGGCTAACAATGAAAACACACTGCCCACCCACCACAGCCAGATCCTCATTGGCCAGGTAAGAGAATATGCTTACGAAGAAGTAAAAGACATTATTCAGGAACTGATCCGCTCGTTCGACACACAAAACAACGAACTGATCGTACAACGCATGAAAGACCTGGTGCCAGAATTCAAAAGCAATAATTCCATCTTCCAAAAATTAGATTAATGAAAAAAACTCTCTCGTCCTCTGTTACCCTTATTCTATTTCTCGTTTCTTCCTTCACCGGCGCTCAGACAAAAAAGCCAACCGTTTCTACCCCTAAACTGGTTGTTGGTATTGTGGTAGACCAGATGCGCAACGAATTTATTTACCGCTACTGGAGCCGTTTCGGAAACGGAGGATTTAAACGGCTTATTAACGAAGGCTATTATTTCAGGAACAACCACTACAATTACATCCCTACTTATACCGGGCCGGGTCATTGCAGCATTTATACCGGTGCCACACCACGCACCCACGGCATTATAGCCAACGACTGGTTTGTGAAGGAAGGTAAATACATGGCGTATTGTGTTTACGATGATAACGCCCAATCGGTGGGCACAGACAGCAAAGAAGGAAAGATGTCGCCTCATCAGCAGCTGAGCACGACCCTTGGAGATGAACTGAAGCTGAGCACCAATCAAAAGGCAAAAGTATTTGCGGTGGCTTTAAAGGACAGAAGCGCGGTGTTACCTGCGGGACACAACGCTGACGGCGCATTCTGGTACGAAGATGCCAGCGGAAAATTTATTTCTTCCAACTGGTACATGAATGAACTGCCTGCCTGGCTCAACGCATTTAATGGTCGTAACCTGGCCAAAGAATACCTCAGCAAAGGATGGGCCCCACTCTACGCTCCTGAATCGTACACCAATTCTATTGCCGATGACAATGCCTTTGAAGGCGCGCCGAATAAAAAGCCAAAAGCGGTTTTTCCATACGAATACAAAAACTACATTGAAAAAAACAGTTTTGGTATCCTCAAATACACGCCATGGGGAAATACAATCACACGCGACATCGCTATTGAATGTTTAAGGAATGAAGCGCTTGGAAAAGATGATATCTGCGACCTGCTCTCCATCAGCTTTTCGAGTCCTGATATCATTGGACATGCTTATGGCCCGCGGGCGATGGAAACAGAAGATGTGTACCTGAGACTGGACCAGGACATTGAGGCCATTCTTAACGCGCTTGATAAAGAAGTTGGCAAAGGCAATTACACGGTGTTTCTGACTGCAGACCACGGTGGCGCTGATGTGCCGAATCATTTAAACGCCATGAAAATTCCGGCCGGCCTTATTTATGAAAAAAACATCGCTGCGGAAATTAAAAAATACTTTCAGTCGCGTTACGGCGATACGCTGTTGCTGGCGAGTGTCAGCAATGAGCAGGTGTTTCTGGATCAGGAAAAACTCACCAGCATGAAACTTGAACGAAATACAGTTGAAAACGAACTTTGTGAATTCCTTACTGGGATCCAGGGAATAGCGGAAGCCTATCCGTCGCGCGTACTGAAACAGGAAGCCTTTACGGGCGCCGAACCACGGGCATTGCTTCAAAACGGATACAATCATCAGCGGAGCGGCAATGTAGCCTTTGTATACAGACCGGGCTGGATGGATCACGGACAAACCGGCACC
>CAZFCR010000206.1:0-6453 GCA_964517305.1 uncultured Akkermansia sp. | reverse complement strand
TACCATTGATAAGAAACATACCCTTGCGGAGCCGCTATCATGGCCTGGTTAGAACCAGCACAAAAACTTACGGGTCCGGCAATGGAGCCACCTATGCCTCCTGGATTACTGCCAATGATCTGGCCGCCGCAGGAAGCATCAAACAACACTGTTCCAAAGTGTCCGGTGAAAATACAATCCTTGTTGATCACCTCAACGGTTACACAACTCCCGATGTAAGGCGTGAGATCGATGAATCTCACCTGCCAGTTGGTCCATAAAACCGCCGTGCCATTCACAATGGTGGTACTGTAAATACCCGCACCCTGCTGACATCCCTGCCCGATTGCGCTTAAACTCACCGAAGAGCAGGAAAGTGGCTGACCCTGACAATCGTAAAGTTGCACGTTCAGGCCCGGCTGGTTGCAGCAGTCATGAGTAATGCCACCATCGGCCCACGCGCCCGCGAAAGCAAACTGAAATGCCGTGTTAGCCTGCGTTACAGGAAAAGTGGTTGAAATTTTGGTTACCAGTCCATCAGGCAACGCGTCGTTTAAACGGGCTACTACAGCACCGCCGAGCGGCGAAGGTCCTACCATGCCCACACCTGGAATACCAAACACGGGTGTGGCCACAATTGAAAATTCAGGACTGCCAGCATTATAAACACTTGGCGGGTTCGGACAAGTGCTCACCGGTAAACTGCCGATTGTCCAGCCGGTTACAGCCAGTGCATTGCCGGCACCGGTGTAGGTCGCTGCCGGAGTTGATTCAAAACCTTCATTTACACAGGGCGCGACAAACAACTGATTGTTGCCTCCTATATTTTTGCCGGACAATTGTTTTCCTGGTTCTTTTTTTGAGGGCGTTATCTGGATAGCTTTATTGAGCTGATATTTTTTATCAATATAAATACGCTTCATCATTCGCATATAGCCTGCCGCCTCTGTGGCGGAAAGCCCAATATTTTTGATCTCCTGCCTGATGGTTTTTTCATCAAATCCTTTCAGCGAATCTCCGAAGCTGGCGGCTGCCGTGGCTGGTTTTGCAAAAGGATTCAGGTATTCACCGTTTTTAACGAATTCTGTTTTTGTTGATTGAAGGGCGCTGCCCTCGGCTGCGGATGTTTGCGCTGCAAGAGTTGCAGTGTTTAAAAAGGCGGTAATAAAAAGGATGGTCGAGATTTTCATGGCGGGTGTTTTAGCTTAACTAAATTTACTGCCGGCTGATTCGCAACGCATCATTTTTCACTCATTCAGAAAAGTAATTGAGTAACTGATTTTTGAGTGCTTTTCCGTTTACTCAAAAAACACTGAGGTTTACGCAGTCTGATGAAAATCACTGAGTGAATGGAAAGGAGAAGTTAATGGTCCGTTAAGATTTGTTTTGCTGTTCTGGTTTTCACGACGCTTATATATAATAGGTATGGAATCTGCTTTTACAAATAAACACAGACCGTGAAATACACAGCAAATCCCATACGCAAAAGGGGCTGTCTCTTGATTGAGACAGCCCCTTTGTTTATTCGTTCAGAAGGCTGAGCGTTCCGTTGCGCTGATGGATCTGGCCTTCAATATCTTTAAATCGGATGCGGTAGATGTAAACATCCTGTTTCAGCTGAACATCGCCTTTGTTCTGAAAAGTGCCGTCCCAGCCTTTCGCTGCATCCTGCGTATAGAATAATACATGGCCCCAGCGGTCGAACACTTCCATCTCGTATGTTTTTGCGTTGAGTCCGTAAGGCGAAAACACCGGCTGGAAATAGTCATTTAATCCATCTGCATTAGGCGTGAAAGAATTAGGGATAAACACATTAAAATCGTTTTTCACTTCTATTATCTTACTAACGCTATGCGTGCAACCCTCGTAGCTGGTGGCGGTTAATTTAACCACATAAGAGCCTACTTTCGGGAAGGTCACCGTTGGATGAATTTCATACCTCGGTTCCATGCCCTGGATCTCCCATTTGTATTTGTTGGCGCTCAAAATATTGCTGGTATTGATTAAGCCGGCTTTTGGTTCCGAGATACTGATCTCCGCACGCTCGAATTCAAAACTGGCACTTGGCGATTCCATAATTGTAACGGCGTTATCCAGTGCAGCGGTGGCTGTACAGGCACCCAGTGTGTAAGTTACAAAAACACTGTAGTCACCAATACTTGTAAAAAGATGAGTGTTTTGTAAACCTTCTGCCGGAACTGAACCATCACCGATGGTCCATTGCGCAGTGCCAGTGTTGGCATTGGGAATGTTGAATACGATCTCCGCGGGCGCGCAGGCTTTCTGGGCCGAGCTGGCAATACTTACGTTTGGAATATTGTCCACCTTGATCCGGATGGATTTGCTGTCCGGACAAAGAAGCGGGAGCGGCGATGAATAGGTTTGATAGACAATTACATTATTATCACCAATATTCGCAGCCGCGGGATCAAACATGTTGCCTGTGATACCCGGACCGCTCCAGAGTCCGCCAGGATTCAACACAAGACTATTCAGATTAAAGGCCTTGCTGTTTTTGCAATAAGCAATTTCTCCTTCACTGAAAAAATCAGCGGAAACAAATTTCTGAACGGCAATGGTGCTTTGCGCGTAGGCAATGCAGGGACCGGAAGTAATGCTGTAGCTGACGATGTTATCGCCAATGATACCATTTGCAGGATTAAAAATACCGGAGTTGGTAACACCTTGCGTGTTATCACCGCCGAACAAACCGCCTAAAGGACTCACCGTCAGTTGAACCGGCGCCGAATTGTTACAAAATGGGCCCGTTTCCATGACTACCGGTGGTGCCAGTGAAAATACAGTTACTGCGACCGTCGCCTGATCCGGACATAAGTTGCTGGGAAAAGAAGCCGTTGTGTGCGTGAGAATAAAAGAACCTGCGCCAGATACAGCGGGATCAAAATTATTGCCGAGCACCGCAGGGCCCGACCATTTACCGGCTGAACTCAATGAAATAGGCGAAAGATTAAAAGGTAGATTGGTGTTACACTGGTTGGGCAAAGCGCTTGTGGTGAGCGCAGCGGTAACAAAACCTTCCACACTGATGAATTTTGTTTGCTGTGCATTACAGGTGCTCGTACCGATAATGTATTGCACGAAGTTACTGCCAACAGGCGCAAGAGAGGCTGTAAACACACCGTTCTGATTTACGTAGGGAAGCGCTGTCCAGCTTCCGGTATTGGGTGTTACAACCAATTGCACTGAACCATCTTTCGAACAGAAGGGACCTACCTGGGTTATTTCAGGTGTAGGCGGATTGAGTACCGATATCGCCAGTGTCCGGGAATCGGGACACATGGTTGCGTTCGGGGTGGAGGTAATGCTGTAAGTGAAATTATAGATGTTTGTTGGTAAAGGGTTTGGACTAAAAATATTGTTGGATACATTCATGCCCGACCAGGTTCCATTAGTATTCTGAACGATAGATAGCAGGTTAAAAGGATTACTGCTCACACACATAGGACTTACCGACCCGGTAAGTTGGGCTGTTCGGAATTCTGAAACCTGAAATGAAGCAGTGACTGAAGCCACGCATGTTCCCTGTCCCGCAGAATAAGTCACAAAATTATTACCAATATTGTTTAAAGAAGGTGTTTGCACACCGCCAACAGATACGCCTGAATTGTTTGTCCAGGTGCCGCCGGCAGGAAACGCTGTCAGCTGAACTGTTCCTGCATTGGTACACCTTGGTTGTATAGGTGCGATGGTTGGCGTTGGCGGATTAAACACACTTACCTGCAGAACAGTTGAAGAGTTGCACACCCCTGCCGTTGGAGTTGATGTGGTTGTATAGGTTAGTGGATAAACGCCGGTCGGGAGTCCATTAGGATTAAACATATTACCCGACACACTCTGCCCGCTCCAGCCCCCGGTAACGGTAGTCTGCACAATGTTCATAAGGTTGATCGGAGCATTCTGAACGCAAACAAGATTTAGCGTGGATGAAAGCGCGGCTGTGTTGAATCTGTTCACATAAAAAGTGTCTCTTATCGATGCAACACAGTTTCCAATTGTAACCGAGTATTGAACTGTATTTGACCCGATGGCGGCAAGTGCAGGGTTCATTACTCCGGAAGGACTGACAGCAGCAGCACCGGACCACACACCTCCCGAAGGAGAGGCAGCGAATTGCTGAAGGGTAAAGGTGTTGCAAACCGGAGGATTAAGCGTTAGACTATTTACCGCCGGATTGTTTACCTGTATAGACATCGTTTGAGTTACAGAACAGAAAGGCAGGATGACCGGTGAAACGGTTACACTGTAAACCATAACCGCCAGTGATACCGAAGGGGCAAGCGGCGGAGGACTAACCATGGTGTTCCAGTTATTGGGACTCGCGATGCCCGCCGTTGGAGTAGGGGCCCAGCTGTATGTGTAATTAGCATAACTGGCTCCCGGAGGCAGGGTAACTATCGCGTTCGTAAAGCCGTTCTGACAAATTGTGTGGGAAGGAATAATGCTGAATACCGGATATGGTACCACCCTAATTGAAACGGTGGCACTGCCCGGGCACGATTGGTTAGAAGCAATGAGTGTGTATGTGCCACTCATGCTGGGTGTGGCTACAGGAATAACAGGGTTTTGCGAAGTGCTTGTAAAACTTCCTGGTCCCGTCCAGGTATAGGTAATTCCTGACGTCGCAGAAGCTATCCCGATGAAATTAATTGGCTGGCCCGCACATATTGTGTCAGCTATCGCAACTGCTGTTGCTGTTATTTGCCCAACATTCGGCGGCGGACTTCCTACATAAATGGTGTAATCTTCAGTTTCACCAAAACCAAACTGGCCGCATGGCGTGATGGCGGTTCCTGGCGTGGCAAATGCACAACGCACCCTGAGGCGGTAAGCGCCCGGAGCCTGACCGGCCGGGATGGAAAATGTAAGTGTTGTCCACGAATTAGGTGGCGGTACATTTGGTGTGGCAGCCACCCTTTCACCGGGCACGGCAAACGTAAAATCCTGGTTCCAGTCAATAAAAATGGCAAATCCCTGGGCAAATGTAATTCCCGCCTTCAGGCTACAGGTGATTAACTGACCTGGTTGAGCCACCATATATTGATTACAGTAATTGGCGTAATTGTTGTTTAACCCGTTACATCCCGAACTGTCGTTGGTGATGTTGGTATTGGCGCCGCTGGTGCGGAAAAAATCAATAAAATCGTTTACACCGTTGTTCGGATTATTGGGTTGGTTGCTTCCCTGAAGGCAATTCCCGCTGCTGTAGTTCCCGTTGCAGTATGGCGCCGGGTTATTGGACTGAGCTATCAGGCGGCCCGCTGCGCTAAGGATGAGGAATAAAATAATATGACCGAATCTCTTCATTATTTTGAATTTGGCTGATAAAGTAATTGAGAGGCTGGAAGTAACACAAGAGCGTCTTTAAAACCGGGCATCACCACGATGGTTTCTTTGTTCGCCTGACGTTGCGATTCAAAACGGCTGATGTCGATGATCGACGCGTCAAGGCTCACGCCTTCAGAACTGTGATCACGCTTCACCCGAAATGATTCAGTATAATACCAGATCTCTTTTTTGTATTGTTCAGGATTTGCCTTTTTCCATTCTTCAATGGCAGTGAGGCCACCATGGTGAACGGCGAGGTATGGAAGAAACTGCTTTTCTTTTTCAGGATCCGGTTTAAAGCTGGCGAGACTTTTTGTCTGGCCGGAAACAGTATAACCAACCAGCAAAAAACTGAGCAGCATCAGAAGTGATATAATTTTTTTTATCATGATCGTGTTCTTGGTAAACAAAGATATGATAAAATGGAGGCCTTGTGCCAGCTTTTAACTAATTCAGAACAGGGCTTCACTCATCCCTTTTTTGGAACTTTTTCAGGATTTCCGCACGTTTTCAGAGCGTTTCGTCCGGAGTACATAGTAAAATCAACCTCTGCCGGCTCAAGGTTACCGCGCGTTCCTTTCCAGTCTTTAAAATGTAAATTAAATGTTAACCCCTAGCGGGTAGCATAAGAGTATCAGGAGATGGTGGGCGGCGGTTGCATTACAGTACCGCATTTTTTGCAGGTTCTGAGTTCCTCGCTACCGTAAAATCGTTTGAATTCGCCCTGAAACTGGGTCTGTATGTCGGTAAGCGTAAAATATACCTCGTGAAGTTTATGATTACAGTTCTCGCAAAACCAGAGCAGACCGTCTTTTTCACCATTTTTCTTTTTGTGCTCCACCACCAGGCCGATGGTATTCGCAAACCGGCGCGGATTATGAGGCACTTTGGCCGGCAATAAAAATATGTCACCTTCTTTTATCGGCACAGTCACTGCTTTTCCATCTTCCTGGATCATCACTTCAATGTCACCTTCGAGCTGGTAAAAAAACTCTTCGCCTTCGTTGTAATGATAGTCTTTGCGCGAATTGGGTCCACCCACCACCATGATGATAAAATCAGTGTCTTGATAAACGACCTTATTGTTAACAGGAGGTTTGAGCAGGTGACGGTTCTCGTCGATCCATT
>CAZFCR010000205.1:0-6543 GCA_964517305.1 uncultured Akkermansia sp. | reverse complement strand
ATCATCGTTCGGGGTGAAAGTATTGGGAACGTAAACAGAAAAATCAGGTTCGATGGTGATGATCTTCACTACACTGTCAATACAACCAAAGTTGTTTTTCACGATGTATGCCACAGGATAAATTCCTGCATTCTTGAACAAATACGAAGTGTTTTCGTTTTGTGATCGATAACCTTTGTTATCGGTAAAATACCAGTTCCAGTTGGTTTGATGCTCACCTGGGGTATTGTTATAAAACAAAACTTCATCCTGGTTTTCAATTGGTTTTTCAGGTAACCAGGTAAAATCGGCCTGCGGTTTTGGTCGGGCGTGGATGACAAATGTTTGTGTATTGAGACAACCAGTATTTCCGTCTTTGAATTTCCCGGTCACGATGTGATCACCGGCTTTATCAAAACAATAAGAGAAATCAGAATTAAATTTCTTTTTGTTTATTTCCCACGTTGCGGTAACAACACTCGCTGAATTGGAAGCGGAATAAAAACCAAAGTCAGAGCAGAAAGGCACGCAGGCTTCGTGTTTCGAACCCAGCAATGATCCTGTCGGAAGTTCATCGAGTTGAATCGGGACTTGCGTATAGCCTTTGCAATTGTTTTCGTCGGTAACCATCAGTGTATAAGTGCCCGCATAAAAATGACTTGCGGGTGTAAAGCTGACTGTTTTTCCTGCGAGGAAAATATTGTTGGGACCAAACCATTCGTAATCATTTCCCCCTGATCCGGTAAGACTCACGCTCTGGTTCATACACACCCTGGTTTTAGGAGAAACGATAATGGTCGGGACTGGAAGTGCCAGCGTGCTGAGACTGGCAGTGGTCACTGCGGTGCAGCCATTGGCAGCGGTGCCGGTTACGGTGTAGATGCTCGTGCTCACATCCGAAGCTTTGCCAATCACAACTGCGGCTGCATCGTCATTTAAAAGTCCTTTGCCTTTCCAGGCATATTCTGCTGCGCCCGCGGCCGTGAGAGTTGCTGAGTTGAAGATACACACGGTGCTGCTTACCACCGTTACCGTTGGATTAGGTAAAATATAAACGCTGGTGCTTGTTGTATTCGAACAGTTGTTATTGTCGGTTACTTTCACCTGGTACATGCCACTCTGCGCAAGAGTGCTGCTGCTGAAAGTGATGGCGGATGTCGCCGCTGAAAAAGCGGGTCCCTGCCAGAGCCAGGAAAGAATGTTCTGATTGGGCGGCGTGATCACAGCCAGGTGGATGCTTTTTCCTTCACAGGCGGTGGATGTGCCACTGATAGAGGGGTTGGGCAGGGGATGCACCAGCACAAACAAACTGCTGGTATTGATACACGGCCCAACTGTTAAAGAAAGGTGATACACACCGCCGGATGATGGTGCTACGTTTTGAATGACCGGATTAGCGATGTTGCTCGCAAAACCTGCGGGGCCGTTCCACAATATACTCCCATTGCCGCTGGCAGTGAAGCTGAGGGTGCCCGCTTCACACAATGGCGCGTTGCAGGTAAATGAAACCGGCGGCATGGCCACCACGCTGGCTTGCGTCTGCGCGGTATTGCTGCAATTGCCGGCGCCAAAAATGGTGACGGTATAATTGCCACTCAGTGTTAAGGGCGGATTATTCACAGATGGATTTTGTATACCGCTTGTAAAATTATCCGGACCTGTCCACACAAATGAAGAGCCATTGTTGCCATAAGCAAATAAATTCAGATTCTGATTGACGCAAACGGTACTCGCCGAAGCCGCTACCGTGGGTGTTGGATGAACAAGAACCGTGTGCGAAGCGGAAGCCGTGCAGGCATTTACAGCGGTGACGGTTAAATTGTAAACGCCACTGTTAAGCGGTGCCGCATTGCCAAGAGCGGGGTTCTGCTGCGCGGCAGTGTAAGAGGCAGGACCGCTCCATAAATAGGAGTTGCCGCCGGAAGCGAAGAGCTGAAGTGTTTGGCCGTTGCAACGCGGACTGTTACTTCCTATCAGCGGAACAGGTGTTGTTTTCAGCAGAATGGCGGCCGTTGCAGTGGAGACACAGGAAAGCGCTTCGCCGGTCACCGTGTAAACTGTGTTGCTTAAAGGATTATCGCTGATGCTGGCATTGCCTGATCCTGTGCTCCAGGTGTAATTAACGGCGCCAGTCACATTAAGTGTTCCGGCTTGCAGCGGACAAATGGAAACGTTGCTGACACTTAATACCGGGTTGGCAATAAAATCAACGCTGATGGTATTCGTGGCAAGACAGTTGTTGGCGTCGAATGAGTTGAGTGTATAAGTGAAATTGCCTGCAGAGGCTTCGGCTACGATCATGGAATCATTGAGGGCACCGGCCGTCCACGAATAAGTGAAACCGGGAATACCTCCCGCATTAGTGCCTGTTAGCACCACGCTGCCGCCCACACACACGGTGGGTGTATTTACCGACACACTCAGCGACATGGGCGGAGGCTGTGTAATCAAAAAAAGATTGGTGATCATACAGCCCGTTGTGGCATCGGTAACGGCCACGCTCCACACGCCGGCGCTCAGGGTGGTGACAATGGGATTGGTGTAGGTATTGACGCCGTCGCTCCACCAATAATTTTGTGACCCTGAACCGCCTGCTATGTTGCTCACGGTAGCCGAGCCGGTATTAACACCATTACAGGCAAGGCTTGAAGAGTAGGCGAGGTTACCGGTTAAGGGAATAAGCGATGTAAATACCGTTGTTGCTGTGTAGGTAAAATTATTTCCAAAATCAAATACGGTGAGGGTGTAAGTGCCCGGACTCAGACCCGTGGCAACAGAACTTGTCTGGTTACCTGGCATCCAGGTGTAAGAAAACGGACCGATGCCACCTGTGGCTGATACAGTGGCGGAGCCCAGCGAAGCACAAGTGATGGATGTACTCAGCACTGAAATGCAGGGCTGGTTAATGATCACTGCCTGGCGGATGGTATCTGTTCCGCCGCCACAACTGTAATTTACAACTAACTGAACGGTGTAGGTTCCCAGGTTGGTGAACGCGTGCGTTGGATTCATCTGGCTGGAAGTATTGGCCGGCCCTGAGGCGGGGTCACCGAAATTCCAGTTGTAATTGGTAACGGAATAGCCAAGCGCCGAACAATTGGAGATGGTCATGTTTTGAACCGCGGGGGGCGCAAACACCGCAGTCTGGCATCCGAGGTTGTTGCTGGCTGTATAAGTGAACGGTGGAAGGGGAGGCGGCTGAAAAAATGTGCTGGTTATAAAATTTGGTAAACCCCATAGTACCAGTCTCGGACTGACTGATTGTGCTGCGTCAACATAATTGCACAAGGTTCCGGTGATGTTCGGACTTTGTATAACGCCAAGTGCTTGTGAACTGGATCGTGCTACATAAATTTTTCCATCCGGTGCCAGTTGCAGACTCCCAATGTTACCCGTGGCAGTTTGTATCGCTACCGATGAATTGACGACCGCACTGGGTGTTCCGGCACACAAATTCCATTGATACATCTGGTTTTGATTTAGGTAGTTGCCCCAGTGTGCTCCATAAAATTTTGTACCGTCAGGTGAAAACTCACAACCATATCCTCCGTTCCAGTAGTTTTGGTTAGTTGGGGTGTAAAGAGCCAGTGAGTTACTGATGACCCCGGTGGAGTTATTAAAATCATACAACTCGAAACTTGCGCCTTGATTATTATACCAGCTATTGTAATTAGCAAGTCCCAGTTTAGTCCCGGCTGGTGATATTTTCATGCACCCGTAATCATACCAGTAGTTATTCTGAAACATGAAATTGGAAGGCGAAACCACAGCAACGGTGTTCACGCCTGCCGAAGTTAGCTGATAAGCGCGGAAATTACGCGGAGAGTTATTATTCTGAGGCCATTCACGGCAAACGATCCAGAAGTCGGTACCGTTGCAGTGTTTGGTACCGGTTAACTTTTCCCCGCACGGTGCCGAATACAAAGACGCGTTTTTTACGGTAACAGATCCTTGTCCTGACGCAAGACTGATGTCAACCACCGAATAATTCAATCCATTTGCGCCACCTACTCCCTGCATTGTAAAAATGTAATAAAGAGTGGCGCTTCCTGGCTGTTTTACAATCAGACAGGATTGTGAAGACGAACCAGTGCCAAAAAGCCCGGTGCCATTGGCCATGATCTGGTGACTCTGATTCCACACCGTCATACCGTCGGTATAAAACAGGAGTGACCCTGCTGCATTTGCTACACTTGCACATCCCTCGATAGTAAACATGGCGCCGTTGCTAAGAATTGCGGGAGGATTGTTCATAAAGTCTAATCCAGCCATGTTTCCAAAATACCATTTGGCAGCTTCGTTTTGAGATTTAGAAATCAGCGTTGAAAAAAAAGGTATTAAAACCAGAAAATATTTTAATAAAAATCGGTTCAATTTTTAAGGGTAATGATATTTTAAAGATATCCTAAAACCCGAATTTTCCTTTATAATTATGATGCTCATTCTCGTTATTCACTCATTAAAAGCAGAGTTTCGCTCACTGTAAATGTTAATTAACAATTATCTGCCGTTTCTGGTCGTCTGTTTCGTGCTATTTATCGATGTTGAGTGGAACCGATTTGCCACCATTTTTTTACAGGATTGTTTTTTCCGATGATCACCTTTTCTCCGATCAGAGGTGTAAGAATCTGTATATTTTTTTTATCAGCCTCAGCTATCACGCGTTCGATCGGTTCAGTCCATTCATGCATGGCCAGTGCAAATTTTCCCCAATGTACCGGCAGTAGTGTTTTTGCGCCCAGATCAATCGCCGCCTGAACAGTTTCTTCGGGCATCATGTGTATGTAAGGCCAGAATTGATTGTACTGACCACACTCGAGGATTGCGAGATCAAAAGGTCCGTAACGTTTCCCGGTTTCTGAAAAATGTTTCCCGTAACCTGAATCTCCGCCGAGATAAAGTTTTATTCCCGCCGCTTCTAAAATAAATGCGCTCCACAAACTCTGACCACGCCTGATGCCACGTCCCGAAAAATGCCTGGCAGGCGCAGCCGTGAGTTTTAAACCTGTTGCTACGTAACTCTCGTGCCAGTCGGTTTCATTGATTTTATCTTTAGCATAACCCCAGTGTTCGAGGTGCGCACCAACGCCCAGTGAACATACAACGGTTTTTACCTTTTTTTTTATCTGAAGCATCAGCCTGTGATCGAGGTGATCGTAATGGTCGTGTGTGATCAGCAGTACATCAATGTCCGGGAGGTCGCCGGCACCATACACATCGGCGCCTTTAAATGCTTTTATCATCCAGGGCAGGGGAGAAGCGTGTCCGCTGAACACGGGATCGACCAGAATGTTTTTTCCTCCAATGCTGATCAGGTAAGAAGAATGTCCGAACCAGACAATGGCAGCTGAACTTTTATGTAAATCAAAGAGATTGGTTTTTACAGAAGGCAAAGGCACCGAAGGTATTTTGTTGGGATGTTTTTGCAAAAACCTGCGTAGGATTTTAAAAAAGGAAACGCCTTTGGCCATCGCAGGCGTCAGCTCTGTGTTGTAAAACGCGTTTTTTCTGAACTGCGCCGAACGGCGGATTCTTTCTGCCCGTGAGCCGCGTGGGTGTTTTCCAAATGTATTCAACAGCATAATCGGGGGGATATTAAAAAATAAAAGCCGGTGATATTCCGGCTTTAATTAAAAAGAAGAATGATTTTATTTTTTTGTCAGATGAACTTTCATGCTTCTGTACTCACCTGCGCCTTTGTCATCGAACATTTCCATTACATGGTGTTTGTTGTTTATGATTTTGTACACCTGACGCATGCCGTGTTCTTTTCCTGTCATCGGATCAACGCTGGTGCCACTGAGGTTTAAGCTTTTGTTGGCCTCATCGTACTGCCCGGTCATATACATCAGGCCGGTGCCCATGTTGTCGTGCCAGGTATTGACAAATTTTTTAGAGGCATTGTCATACGCCATTACACTGCGCCCTTCAAAGGGCATTCCGCCCATGTTTCCTTTGTAATCGGATTGCTGGTAACGGCCACCCATGATCATTTTGTTGGTGACGGTAGCGCTGCTTTTGTCAGAGACATTTGTATCGACACTCATCCAGAAAGTAAAGTTCGCGTCCCATTCACCGTCACTTTCGGCCATCCATTGGTGCATCTGGCCCGGCGTCATATAGCTTTCCCAGGCTTTCATCATGCTGGCAGAATCAAGAGGGGCATCGGGTTGTTTGGCAACGGAATCAGTTGCCGGACTTTGCTGAACGGATTCTGTGTTGTCTTCTTTTTTATTTTGTCCGCAGGCCGATAACAGCGCGGCTACAATAACAGGCACAAATACATTTTTTTTCATGGATGTTTTTTTGGTAAATGTATAAAAAAGAAATGTCCGTTGATGCCCGGCGAAGCCGGGAGTATATTGTTATGAGTGGACGGAAAAAATGCCTGGTGCCTCTTCAGGGGTTAACGGATAACGGGCTCGCCTACCTATTCGTTGAGTCATGGAGAGAAGGTTGGAAAATGTCCATGTTCCCGGGTTGTCCGTTGCGCCAACCTGACAAACACCTTGAAAAGCACCAGGCAAAGAACTTTTGAAATGGAAACCGGATGTTTCCTGATTC
>CAZFCR010000204.1:1195-6553 GCA_964517305.1 uncultured Akkermansia sp. | reverse complement strand
GCAGGTGACCGGCAATGGGTCTTGGGTATTTTCTCACCGTCCGTTTCTGAACGAAAAAACCTTTAAAACGGTACAATTTCTCCTGAAGTGCTGCGTACGTTTTAGGCGACATCTGTTTTTCGAACACACTTTGTTTGCGCGGGGAATTGGGAGCCTGGCTGGCTTTTTTAATGCGTTTCAGATACTCTGCTTTGGTGATCTCCAGCACTTCACACAACGAAGCAGTATCGCAGCCTTTTGTTTCGCGCGGAATAACCACAAGGTCATACGAGGGTTCATTGTACACCAGCAGTTTGCCGTTGCGGTCAAAAATAAATCCGCGCACAGCGTATTCCGTTTCATTCCTGAACGCGTTGTTCTGCGCATCAATGGCATAACGGTCGTCCATCACCTGGATGTAAAACAAGCGGCATAGGTAAATGAGCACAACAAGGCTGAAGAATCCGCCAATGATGATCTTCCTGTTACCCAATTGCGCGTTGTTGCTCATGACCGGCGGTTATTATTAAAAAACAGGAATTGAATCAGATAGATAAACCCGAAAGTTCCAACGCTGCTCAGAATAACCCGTAACAGCGTTTCGAAAAATTCAGAAAACCTGAAGATCTCAAGGTAAAACAAAACAAAATGATGGATGAGAATGAGAATCCCCGCATATCGCAGGAACCACTCCATGCCCATATCGTAGATGGTGGGTTTAACGCCGGCATCGTAACCATCGCGTGGTGCCACGTATTTTAAAACATAATGTCTCGCGAATCCCATGGCTGTGCAGGCAGCAGCATGAAGCCCCGAAGAGTCGTAAAAAAAGTCGATGCACACGCCAAGCAGGAACGACGAAAACATCACGAGTAATTTGTTGCTTTCGAAAGGCAATAACAATATCCACATCACATAGGGCAAAAGAATAATGTAGCCCGAAAGGTTCACATTCTGGATCACCAGCACCTGAACAAGGATCAGGAGCACAAAGCGCAAAATATTTTTAATTAATTCAGTCGTCAATTTGTACCTGGGCTTTGGTTTCGAGAGAATCTCTCTCTTTTTTAAAACGGTTCTTCACAATGTAAACGTGATTTACTCTTTTAAGATCGGCACTCAGTTTAACCCTGGCGGTGTAAAATGATTCGTTGCGTTTGCGTTCAAAATCCACAATCGTTCCTACCATTAATCCTTCCGGAAAAATACCCGACAATTCGCTGGTGATTACCGTGTCGCCGGCTTTGATCTTTGCATGCGTGGGAATATCTGTGAGCTGGCAATGGCGGTAATCACTACCGTCCCACACCAGGGGTCCGTAACTGCCGTCTCTTTTTAACTGGCAATTCACCTTGGCATCTTTGTGAAGCAAACTCATTACACTCGCGAAGTTGGGCGATACATCTGTAACAATGCCAACAATGCCCTCGCTGCTCATCACGCCCATATCTCTCGTGATACCCTGGCCTGATCCGGCATTAAGCGTTAAAAAATTACGCCGTTTGTTCACCGACGCGTTAACGATCTTGGCATTGATAAAAGAATACTGCTGTTTGTAAAGTGTGTCGTTGCGTTTAATTTCTTTAAGCTGCAACATCGTAAAGTTGGACTTTACAAAATTACGCAGCGTGGCATTTTCACGGGCCAGCTTTTCATTTTCGATCTTGAGTGCAAAATATTCTTTGGTATTGGCTGCCGTTTCGTAAACAGAGGCAACAGCGCGGTTCGAAGAATTTAATACATGTGACCCCTGGTAACCATTATCGCGAACGAGGAGCGCCACGCAAATGCCCTGCAACAGTAAAAAGATAAAAATAAAATTATGCTTTAATACAAATGCAAACAGGTTCTTCATCTACTACTAAATTACCGGAAACCGGGAGAAACACATGCAACAGCGCCTTCTAAAGCTAAGCCACCGTGCGTGGTTCTATTTGATAAGGAATGGGAATTTATGAACATTTTTGAGTGCAATTCCTGTTCCACGCGCAACGGCGCGCAGCGGATCTTCGCACACGTGAACTGGTAATTTTGTTTTTAAGGAAATACGTTTATCAAGTCCGCGAAGCAAAGAACCTCCACCGGCCATATAAATCCCCTTGCGGTAAATATCCGCGGCGAGTTCCGGCGGCGTCATCTCCAGCGCATTAAGAATCGCCTCCTCAATTTTGGAAATGGATTTGTCGAGACAATGCGCGATTTCAACATAACTGATATACACTTCTTTTGGAATTCCGCTCATTAAATCACGACCCTGAACCGCGTAATCAGGCGGCGGGTTTTCGATCTCCGTCATCGCCGCACCCACTTCAATTTTTACGCGCTCTGCACTGCGCTCACCAATGAGGATGTTGTGCTGACGGCGCATGTATTCTTCAATATTGGCATTAAAATCATCGCCTGCAATACGGGTAGATTTGTCACAAACAATCCCGCCAAGCGCTATCACCGCAATCTCTGAGGTACCACCACCAATGTCAATGATCATATTACCCATGGGCTCTTCCACATCAATACCCATCCCGATAGCTGCTGCCATTGGTTCATGGATCATGTACACTTCTTTGGCACCCGCGTGTTCTGCACTGTCGCGAACCGCACGTTTTTCAACCTCGGTAATGCCGCTTGGAATACAGATCACCATCCTGAGAGATGGTTTAAAAAACCGGTTACCCGGATTGATCATCTTGATCATGCCTTTGATCATTTCTTCCGCAGCCTGGAAATCCGCAATCACACCGTCTTTCAGCGGCCTGATGGTTTTAATGTTCTCGTGTGTTTTGCCATGCATCATTTGTGCAGACCTGCCCACGGCGATGATCCTGCCAGTGGTCCGGTCCATCGCAACAATGCTGGGCTCATCCACCACTACCTTGTCATTGTTGATGATGATGGTATTGGCGGTTCCTAAATCGATTGCAATATCTTGTGTTAAAAAGTCGAATAATGCCATAAAGTGTTCGGGTCTAAAGATTGTAAAGATAGAAAAATAGCGGGTTAATTGCATTCAGGCAGAGCCCGCCAGATGAAAGATTTCAAGAAGTATTCAACAGCACAGCAGCGGGTTCAGACCGCATCAGTAACCGAGGATCTTGAGCATGCTTTTGTAACTCTGTTCTTTTGCAAACAAACGTGTGGTGATCTCTCCGTCTTCGTCCCGGTCAATCAGCACATGTTTTGGCGCGGGGATAAGACAGTGTTGTGTGCCACCGTATCCGCTGAGCGCTTCCTGATAGGCACCGGTGTGAAAAAAACCGATGTATTGCGGCACCTTCTGATTTTTATCCACCTTTGGCAAAAACACCTGGTTGGTGTGCGCTTCTGTATTGTAATAATCCATGCTGTCGCAGGTTAAACCACCAAGGTTCACGGGAATATAAGGCGTATCCCAGTTGTTGATGGCAAGCAAAATAAAACGCTGGTTAATTCCCCAGGTATCGGGCAAAGTGGTAATGAACGAACTATCGATCATGTACCAGGTTTCCCTGTCGTTCTGCTGTTTCTGGTCAATCACCGAATACAGCGTTGCGCCGCTTTCGCCCACGGTAAATGATCCGAATTCAGTAAAAATATTGGGCTCCGGAATGTCGTTCTGATCGCAAAAAGTCTTGATCTGCGCCACTATCTCCTCGATCATGTATTCATAATCGTATTCAAAACCCAGCGAGGTTCTGATGGGCATACCACCGCCAATGTTGAGTGAGTCAAGGTCGGGACAAACCTCACGGAGTTCTTTGTAAATATTGAGACATTTATTCAGTTCCGTCCAGTAATAAATGGTGTCTTTAATGCCGGTATTGATAAAAAAATGAAGCAGTTTCAGTTTAAATTTTGAGTGCGGCTTAATTTTATCGTTATACAAACTCATGATATCGCTGCTGCGGATCCCCAGACGTGAGGTGTAAAATGTAAATGAAGGCTCTTCTTCTGTACTGATACGGATCCCAAGATTAACCACCTCAGCCTTGGTGTGTTTTTTGTAATAATCCACTTCTTCAAGATGATCAAGAACCGGAATCACATTAAAACCATCGTTGATCAGGTCACAGATGTTTTGTTTGTAAACCTGGCGTTTATACCCGTTACAAATAATATATGTATCTTTGTTCAATGCCTTTTTTTGGTATTGCTCTTTGATAATCTGAAGGTCAAACGCAGAGGAAGTTTCGATGTGAACGTCGTTTTTTAACACTTCATCCAGCACAAAACTGAAATGGGAACTTTTAGTGCAATAACAATACACATACTTTGCCCGGTAATCCACCTTCGCCATCGCAACATTAAACAACCTTTTAGACTTCTGGATCTGTGAGCTTATTTTTGGCAAATAGCTGATTCTTAAAGGAGTACCGTATTGTTTGATGATGTCCATCAGAGGGATTCCGTTAAAAAAAAGCTCCTCGTCTTTTACTTCAAATCCTTCCTGTGGAAAGTTAAAGGTCTGATGAATGAGGGTTGAGTAAAGATTGTCCATGGTAATGTAAGTTGTTTAGTTGAGACCTTTAAGATTGAAGTAACTGATTTACTTTATACAAAAATAAGAGAAAATAGCATGTGCCGATGAAAGCCAATGCTAAATAATATAAAAGTTTTTATGATCAAACCAATTAAAATTGTTGAAGTTAAGAGTGAAATCGGAGCAGGAACAAGAGGTTCCAGTATGGGCGTGGACGCGATTAAAATAGCCGCGCTCGACTTTGGTTCCAATTTTTTTAAACGATTTAAGTCGGTAGAAGTTCCTAACGAAAACAATCTACTCCTGGAGCCCGTGGTGCATGACTACGCCAAACGTATCAAAGGGGTATATAACCTCAACGACCGACTGTCAAAAGAAATTCAGAAAACACTCAAGTCCGACAACATTCCAATTGTACTGGCCGGAGATCATAGTTCAGCGCTGGGAACGATCAGTGGCATCAGAATGGCTTATCCTGAAAAAAGACTCGGGGTGATCTGGATAGATGCCCACGCCGACCTTCACAGTCCTTACACCACCCCGAGTGGCAACATGCATGGCATGCCGCTTTGCTGTGTGTTGGGGGAAGACAACAAAGACCGGCAGCAGAACAAACCAGATGACGAAACCATTGAATATTGGGAGAAACTGAAACATCTGGGTGGGGTACACCCAAAGATCCAGTACAACGACCTGGTTTTTATTGCGCTGCGCGATTTTGAAGCGCCCGAAGAATACCTGATCAAAAAAAACAAGGTCCGTGTGTTTAACCTCCAGGAAATCCGCAAGAAAGCCGTTGAAAGGGTGGCCATTGATTCTCTTAATTACCTCGATCATTGTGACATGATTTATGTGAGTTTTGATGTAGACAGCATGGATTCACGTATTTCGAGCGGAACCGGCACCCCGGTACCTAACGGCAT
>CAZFCR010000204.1:0-1185 GCA_964517305.1 uncultured Akkermansia sp. | reverse complement strand
AAAGGAAGCGGGAAACCTCATTTATTATATCATGCGCAGTAAAAAAATCGTGGCTTTCGAAATGGTGGAGATCAATCCGACACTTGACCGCGAAAACCTGATGGCTGAGAATGCTTTTGAAATTCTGCAGAAAGCCACCAATCAGCTGAGCAACGACTTTTAACCACTTATTCAAATCATTTATGTCATTGATCCTTACCAACAAAAAAGACGGCGTATTGCTGATCACCCTCAACAGACCTGATAAATTCAACAGTTTTAACCGCGAAATGGCCCTGCAAATGATCGCCGCCCTGGATAACGCAGCGGAAGACAAAGACATCAGAGCCCTTGTGATTACCGGGGAAGGCAAAGCTTTTTGCGCCGGGCAGGATCTTGCCGAAGCGCTTGATCCGCAAGGACCCGGCATCAGTAAAATTGTAAAGGAACATTATAACCCCATCATTCTTAAGATCAGAAATCTCGAAAAACCCGTGATTGCAGCAGTGAATGGTGTGGCTGCTGGTGCGGGCGCCAACATCGCCCTGGCCTGCGATATTGTTTTTGCCGGAAGATCGGCTTCTTTCATCCAGGCATTTTCAAAAATCGGTCTGGTACCTGATAGTGGTGGTACTTATACGCTTCCCCGTTTGCTGGGCATGCAGCTCGCTTCGGCACTGATGATCACCGGCGATAAATTGAGCGCGGAAGATGCGCGTTCTTTCGGAATGGTTTACAGGGTCTTCGAAGATGTGCAGCTGCTCGAACAGTCTGTGCACCAGGCAACCGCCATTGCCGCTATGCCAACCAAAGCCATTGGTCTCACCAAACGGTTGTTGAATCAGACCTATTCAAATACACTCGATCTACAGTTAAACGCCGAACACGATCTTCAGGTAGCGTCCGCCAGTGGATACGATTACCAGGAAGGCGTAAAGGCTTTTCTGGAAAAACGCAAACCGGTTTTTAAGGGAGAATAAAAAATTATTGTCTCCAGCCGCCGCCAAGACCCCTGTAAAGGTTCAGCATGGCGTGGTACTGGCGTTTACGTGTGTCAACCAGTTCGAGTTTGGCCCTGAGTGCATTCTGCTGCGTCATCAGCACTTCCAGATAACTGGCCCCGCCACTCCCGAAAAATTCGGAAGAAGTCAAAATAGATTCAGTCAGCACACGGCTCTCTTCGGTTTTCAGCTGACGGATGTTTTC
>CAZFCR010000203.1:0-6584 GCA_964517305.1 uncultured Akkermansia sp. | reverse complement strand
TAGCAAATACAACCACGGCGATAACGAAGAGAAGATCGGTCGTCACGTGCAACGCATCAAGTCGGCTGTGACCAACATGACTTTAATTCTGAATGATTTTCTGTCGGCTGAAAAGCTCGATGAGGGAAAAGTTTTTATGAGGCGTGAACAGCTGAATGTAAAATCGCTGGCGGGTGAGATCCTGAGCGAGATCAACGGCCTGCTGAAAAAAGGTCAGCAGGTAGATTATTCTCATACCGGTCCTGAAGAAGCCGGGTGCGACAAACAAATGCTCCGTAACATTCTGCTCAACCTGATCTCAAATGCCATTAAATTTTCTCCCGAAGACAAAGACATAGTGGTGAGAACAGAAGTAGACGATAAAAACATCAGCATCAGGGTTACCGACGAGGGCATGGGCATTCCCGAGGAAGAGCAGGAACATCTGTTTGAAAGATTTTTCAGGGCGAAAAATGTCACCAACATTCAGGGAACCGGTCTGGGTTTGAACATTGTACTGAAATACCTCGAAACCCTGGGCGGAAGAATAGACTTTAAGAGTGAACTTGAAAAGGGCACTACATTTTACATAACCATACCAAACGAATAAAAAGTATGAAAACCATTCTTATTATTGAAGACAATGCCGATGTGCGCGAAAATACCGCGGAGATCCTTGAGCTGGCCAATTATAAAGTGCTTACGGCCGAAAACGGCAAAAAAGGAGTTGAACTAGCGCAGAAAAGCAAACCCGATCTGATCATCTGCGACATCATGATGCCGGTTCTCGACGGTTACGGTGTGGTGCATCTACTGAACAAAAACGCGGAAACAGCCAGTATCCCCTTTATTTTTCTCACTGCAAAAAGTGAAAGAAGTGATCTGAGAAAAGGAATGGAGATGGGTGCCGATGATTACATCACCAAACCCTTCGACGATATAGAACTACTGAACGCTGTGGAAAGCAGGCTGCGTAAACACGATATCCTTAAAGCCGAATATTCTAAAAATGTGGCGGGTTTAAACAAGTTTTTCGATGAAGTGCAGAGGATCGATGAATTAAAAAAACTATCCAGCGACCGAAGGATCAAATCTTATAAAAAGAAAGAGATGATCTTCAGCGAAGGCAACACGCCCAACTATCTGTATTTTTTAACCAAAGGCAAGGTAAAATCCTTCAGGGCCCACCAGTACGGAAAAGAACTGATTACAACGCTTTACACCGAAGGAGAATTTTTTGGATACACTGCTTTGTTGGAAGACCAGCCTTATGCCGAATCTGCGGAAGCCTTCGAGGATTCGGAGATCTGTCTGATTCCCAAAGAAGATTTTTATTCTTTGATGTACAACAATAACAACGTGATGCGCACTTTTGTAAAAATGTTGTCGGGCAACATCATGGAAAAAGAAAAACAATTGGTGAACCTCGCTTACAGTTCGGTACGCAAAAGGGTAGCCGATGCCCTTGTGCTGCTGCAGGATCGTTATGACAAACATGAGAGTGATAAATTTTCAATTGCCATCTCAAGAGAAGACCTCGCCAACATCGTAGGCACCGCCACCGAATCGCTCATCAGAACCTTAAGTGATTTTAAAGAAGAAAAACTGATTGAGGTAAAAGGCAGCAACATTACAATTGTTAATCCCGAAAAACTAAAAAATCTGAAGGCCTGAGCCCGGTCTCCGGTTCAAATTTCCTGGCTGAGCGAAATCATCCTTTGCCCTGACAATACTCAGTGCGCTTTGCCTGTTACCGCTGTAATTTTGTAAGGTAAAAAAACAGCAACATGAACACTTACTCAAAATCAGTTACCGTAAACAGAACGAGCTCTATTAACAGCATTAGCCTGAGCCAAAGGTATGATCAATTCATCGAGTCCATTAAATTTGCGCATTATGGTATTATGACCATGGCCATTCTGATAGGCACCTGCCTGGGATCCATCACTACCATGTTTGTATTTCTGAACGACGCGCCTATCTGGCAGTTTATTGTTGGAATGGGTTTTTCGATTGCCAACCTGGTGGTAAGTATCTCTCAGTGTCCCACCAAATGGGTGGTGAATGCTTTTGTATCATCGCTTCTGGTTAATACACTGTTACTTTTAATGAACATCGTGATATAATGCCTACACACAAACAGGCTCAGTAAAAGGGCAGGCAAAGACAAACGAGAACTGACTCCGGTCAGTTTTTGTTTTCTGATCCGGAAAAGAAGAGTATTTTAAATAAAAATTATGATCGGTATTTTAAAGGACAAAGAAATTGAAGATCTGCTGCACACGCAAGTGCTGGGACGCATAGGCTGTTCCAGCGGCGAGCGCATGTTCGTGGTTCCGATCAACTATGGTTATGATGGCAAATGCCTTTACGCGCATTCTAAAGAAGGCATGAAGATTGACATGATGCGTGCCAATAACAATGTTTGTTTTGAGGTAGATAAACTGGAAGCGGATGGCAGCTGGTCGAGTGTGATTGTATGGGGTGTTTACGAAGAGATCAGAAATATAAGATCCCAGCGCGCGGCGATGAAAATATTTACTGAACAGATGGCCCGTCTGATACCTGATCCCAAAGCCATGCCCTCGCACGGATTTGTGAGTGGGGCTGAAAAAACAACCAATCCTTTTAAATCGGTAGTGTTTAAGATCCGGATCACGGAAAAAACCGGCCGGTTCGAAAACAAATAAATCAAATTTTATTCAGCAGGTGTTTGATCAGGTTCAGCCGCACACTTAATGCACTGATGGACTTGTGCAACACATTGTTTTTCTTTTCGGCGATATCGAGCTGATAATTGATATAGTCCTGGTCTGGGGCCGCTTCCGGCGCAGTGCTTTTTTTATTTTTAGATCGTGTTCCCATGATAATGGATTTTAGATCTAAGTTACGCCAGCCTGTATTTTTTTAGTTTGTTTTTAGTTTAATCAGGGGAAACCAAAGCCAGAAGCGAATAATTCAGGCGCAATTACTGTTCATACAGTTCTATTGGCAAGCCATCGGGGTCGGACAAAAAACAAAATCGTTTCCCGGTAAATTCATCCACTCTGATCGGTTCGCATTCAATTCCTTTTTTATTCAAAGCCAGAATAGCCTCTGCAAGATCTGTCACTTCGAATGCAAGATGCCTGAGGCCGCGGGCTTCCGGCTGCGAAGGGCGGGGAGGAGGTGCTGGAAATGAAAACAGCTCGATCATATAAGTTCCATTCAGGGCCAGATCCAGTTTCCAGGAAGATCGTTCTTCCCTGTATACTTCGCGAATGATCTGTAAACCTAAAATTTCGGTATAAAAATGTTTCGAAAGCGCGTAATCCGAACAAATAATGGCGATGTGGTGAATGCGGGATAACATATTGCAAAGATAAGGCGCTGTGCGTTAAGCGCCATCTCGAAAAACAAAACCTGCTATTTTGATTTGTTGCCTGAATGATGTATTTTTATTCAACACATCATTCCCTTTATTTTGAGAAGATTTTTGTTCATAGCCATTTCGGTGGTGGTTTTGTTTTCAGCGGTGGGTGCTGTGCTTTTCAGGGAAGGGTTCATCCGTTTTAATTATCCATCGCAGAAAGATTTTCCTGTTAAGGGCATCGACATTTCTCATCACCAGGGTCCGATTAACTGGGATGAAGTAAAAGAAGAAAACATCACGTTTATTTTTATGAAAGCCACGGAGGGCGTGGATTTTAAAGACCCAAGGTTCCAGCAGAATTTAAAGGAGGCTTCAAAAAGAGGTTACAAAGTAGGTGCTTATCACTTTTACCGTTTGTGTCGCAAGGGCTCGGAACAGGCCGCCAATTACATTGCCAACGTGCCTAAGGGAAGCATCACCATGCCACCTGTAATTGATCTGGAGTTTGGCGGCAATTGCCTTTCTGACCTTCCGCCCGGACAGGTGATTGGTGAGATCCAGGATTTTATCAGGATCCTGCGCGCGCATTATGGCACCATGCCGATGATCTATTCCACGAACGAATTTTATAAAAAATACATCAGCGATCATTTTCGTGATTGTCCCATCTGGATCAGGAGCATTTATTCGAGTCCCGATCTGAACGACAACAGGGAATGGACCTTCTGGCAATACGCCAACCGCGGACGTGTGAAGGGAATCAAGGGACTGGTAGATCTGAATGTCTATAAAGGCAGCCACGAACAGTTTAACCGTCTCCTGATGTCGCGCGGCGGAGCTGATACGCTCAACACCGATCAATCTGTTGAACGGTTCCTGGCAGGTGCCAATTCAGAACTCAAAAACTTTAACTTGCACGACCGTCGCCGTATTTTTTCAGGCAACCTGCTTCGCACGGCAGATTCACTGAAGATCAAAGCCTGGGAGAAGGTGGATTTAGACGGGAACGGCACTACTGATATTGTTGCCTGCGGACTCTGGGGCGATGCGTACAATGTAATTGCAGTGATATCGCGTGGCGATAAATACCAGACCGTTTTTTTAAATGACGGTTCAGAGGAACACCTCATTCTGCCGCAACTGCAAACCGGTGCTGGTGGAAATCATCTTATTCTTCACCAGGTGAACCAGGATGAGGATGATCGCCAGGCCCGTCCGCGCATACAACGCAGCGACACCGTTGTTTTTAATTATGGCAATTTTATTGAGCGTAAGAGCGCTGTAAAAAAATACAACATTGACAAGATCCGTTACCGCTCAGGGGCCTGTTTTGGCACCTGTCCCGTTTACGAACTGGAACTGAACATGGCCGGATGTCTTGCTCTGTATAATGCGGAAGCCCATACGGAACTGCAAGGGAAATTTTCTGCGCGCCTCGACACCAGCATTTGTGGCGAGATGCGGGACCTGCTGAATCATCTTGATTTTCCGAAATTAAAAGACCGATATGCCGTGGCGTGGACAGACGACCAGACCCACGAACTGGAAATTTTTTACAACGGCGGAAAAATTAAAAAGATCTCTGACTACGGCGGACAGGGTACACGCGGCCTCAGCACTTTTTATGAGCGGATGTGGGACATTGCACGCACCAGTCCCTGGGAGAAAAAATAATATTTACTCTGCCTCTTTTTCCGGAGGCACAATCAACTTTAGTTTGCCTTCCAGTACTTTGGCCTCAACTTTTTTGGTTTTTCCAAGGTATTCGCCGTCAATCTGGAAATGCATCTTGCGGTTGGTTTCAATATTAACGGCCCTTGCATGCAGCACCTCTATATTTTTGGGATTAAAACGCCTGAAATGCAGAAATGTTTTCAGGATCTCAATCACGCTGAGTCGCCGTACGATCACCACTTCAAACAAACCATCGTAGATGCTGCTCTGCGGATTGATGATAGCACCTGTGCCATATTTACTGGCGTTGGCAATTAAAACCATGTAGGCTTCCCGCACCACTTCTTCGTGCCGGGTGTGTACGGCAACACGCATTTTGCGGTGCCGGTTCAGCGCCTTTACAAGTGCGAACGAATAACCAAGAAAACCGCGTACCCGGCCTTCCTGGAAGTATTTGACGAGTTGCGCGTTCAGGCCTATATCGCTCAGGTGAAGACAAATTTCGTTGTCGTTGATGCTGATCACGTCTGTTTCTTTCACGGTACCTTTCAGTACCACTTCAAATGCTTTTACCGGATCTTCGGGAATGTCCAGTTCGCGGGCCATGCCGTTGGCGGAGCCCGCAGGCACGATGGCCATTTCCATTCCGGTGTTCAGAACCTGCTTGGCCACAAGTGTCACGGTGCCATCGCCACCTACCGCCACGATCAGACCGGGATTGATTTTTTTTACGGTTTCTGTCAGTTGTTTTTCGCAGTTTTTGGGAGGCATGATAAAAAAATGCTGCTCGTAGGGGAGTTTCCCAAAGTAGTCTTCGATCTGCGACTGCCAGTTGCTGTTTTTATTCCGGCCCGAACGGTTATTGATAACAAATAGGATCCTTAGGGATTCTGAACGCATATATCTAATTTAGGTATAAGATTTTATATAACCGGATACAAAAAGCTTGCCTATGCACTTTCGCAAATTGCTGAATAAACTGTTACGGGCCTTCCGGATCACCCGGCAACCGGTGATCAGGGCCTATGATGGTTATGGTGATGAAGACGACATAGTGATTTATGGTCACGTGCTGAGTCTGAGTCCCCTCGAACGGCGCAAGTACCGGCAAAATTTCCTCATTAACACATTTGCCATGATCAGGCTGTTCATGGTGCGTCCACGCAAAAATGCGCGGGTGATCCTGGAGTGGAACGGAGAGACACACGAAACAACAACCGACAAGCAGGGTTTTTTTAAGTTTGAATGGAAACCGCTCCGCAAGCCGGATCCAGGCTGGCACACAGCAAAACTCAGTTATGTGCGTGCCCGGCCGGCTGCTTTTGTTGTAGCCAGCACAAGCTGCGATGTTTTTATTCCCCATATTTATCAATACAGTTTTATATCCGACATCGACGATACTTTTCTTATTTCGCATTCAGGGAATTTATTAAAACGCCTGAGGGTATTGTTTTTGAAGAATGCAAGGAGCAGGGTGCCCTTCGAAGGTGTGGTGCGGCACTACCAGTTGCTCGCCCGCTCTGGAACCAATACCACTGAGCATAACCCTTTTTTTTATGTTTCAAGCAGTGAGTGGAAC
>CAZFCR010000202.1:0-6626 GCA_964517305.1 uncultured Akkermansia sp. | reverse complement strand
AAACATCGCATTTTTTAATGTTTTCAAGAATATTGTTGCGCACAATGATGTGCATACTCCGGTCTATTGTCTGACGCAAACCCATTGTGCTTTTATAACCCTGTACAGGATTAACATGGATGCCAATCAGTTTTTTATCTGAAGAAAGGAAAGGTTCAACCGGCAGATTGTTGCTCATGCCACCATCCGCATAAGCCACGCCGTTAATGACTACCGAAGGTAAAAACACCGGCAGCGCTGAAGCGGCGGTTAAAGTTTCAACCAGATCACCTTCATTCACCACCACCTGCAATCCGGTTTCCAGGCTGGTGAGTGCTACGTGCAGAGGAAGACGGAGGTGTTCTATTTTTTTACTCCGCAGATTTTTTTTAAGAATGCCGGTAATGGTGCTGAACGACAAAATGCTTTGACGGAGGTTAAGCACATTGATGCCCAGTTTGGGTTTCTGTTTCAGGAGGATCTCTTCAATTTCTTCAAGCTCAAACCCATCACAAAAAAAAGCGCCGATCATGGCTCCTGAACTTGTACCACTGATGGCACTTACAGTCACACCCTTTTCTTTCAACGCCCGGATAGCCCCCACATGGGCATATCCTCTTACGCCTCCACCCGACAAAACAAGATTACACTCCATCATAAAAAAGAAAATTATCCGATAAAACCGGCCTGCCGGTGGCTACCGTCGCAAAAGGGTTTGTTAGAAGATGCGCCGCAACGACAGAAAGCCGTTTTGCCTTCCAGTGTTTGAACCTTACCATCGCTGTTCTTAAACTGAAGAGGACCCTCCACAATCAGCGGACCATTCACCAGTGCTTCGCACGATAGAACCGCCTGTGCTGATTTTTCTTCTTTATCAATATCCATCCTGTAGCTTAGCGCACCGCTCGGACATTGTTTTACCTGCTGAATGATCCGTTCCGAGGAGGCCATGGACACATTGATCCAGGGTTTGGCCGCAGGGTTGAACACTTCAGGCAAACTGTCCTTGTTTTTCCAGCAAACAGCCGAATGGATACATGCAGACGGTCTCCACACAACGGTGACTTCGCCGTTGCTGTATTCCTTTGTCAGATCTTTTTTCATTGTGTATTGCTGCCGGTTATCTGATTCAACGCGGAATAAGTCCGCGGCAAACCTGTTTCACAATACAAACTTAGAATTTTTTCCCGATTGAAAAGGATCCGTTCGATGCGCGTTTATTGAAAAACTATACGGCGCAGGTGCCTGGTGTCGCCTGCCATGATCTCGATAAAATAAATCCCTTTTTCGCGACCACGCATATCAACGGCGCCTTCCATCTTGCCCGAATTGATTTGTTTTGTTTCTTCGAGCTGCACCTGCCCCGCCAAATTAATGACCCTGATGTTCACAGTGCCTGCGGGTTTTTCCTGACTGAAATTCCATTTTACAAGACCATTGGAAGGATTGGGAAACACTATCAGATCCGATCCTTCAGAGATCAAATCAGGCAAAGCGGTCGACAGATCGGTAACCGCAAAAACAAAGGTTGTGAGATCGGCATAATTCTGTACCTGATCCTTCAACAATGTTATTCCTCCGATGTTTACAGATTCATTTCTGAAATGTCCCGCTACAAAAATCACACCGCTCTCTGAACGGGTTACCTGATTAAAATTCACATCGTACGCTTTAATCATCCACCGAAGGTCATTGTTGCTGTTATAACTTTTTAAAACCTCATAACCGGGGTCAAAACTCTCACACGGACATCCGTTGACACCCTCGGTGCCGGTTACATAAAGATTTCCTGCAGAACAATGTGTGTCTGAATAACTGCCATCCTGGTTAGACAGAGTCCAGCCCGGGGCTGCATTCAGGGAGGACAGGCGCTGCAGACGGCCATCACCGCCATATTTGGAACTGCAAAAACTCGGAATGTAGGCTTCGCCGTCCGGGTTAGCACTTAAACCCGCGCAGCTGAATCCATAATAACATCCGCCGTTGATGATGAACTTCGATTCTGTTACAGCCAGCTGTTGGTTGAGTTTATAAACATAAGTACCATAATCAGGCACACTGCTGGAATCATCTGTCCAGAAACGTCCTTCCTGGTGGCCAAGCATCAGGTAACCGTCTTTTGCGGTGCAGATCTCAAGTCCCATGTTGTCTTCGTTTCTGTCGCTTACAAAATTATAAAGCTGGTGACTGAGGAGTTGTCCTTCAAGATCAAACTCTGCAACCAGCATTCTTTTCTGGTCGCCTGACGAAAACAATTCACCGTTCACATACAAATCTTCACTTAAACCTCCGGTTACCGCAATGCGGCTTTTATCAAAACTCAGAGCGATCCCATTACCTGCGTCATCCTGATCACCGCCAAAAACCGACATCCAGACGACCTTTCCATTCTCGTCAATACAGCCAACACAACCATCTGCGTTGCCACGGGAAGAATAAGATTTCCCATCGAGCGCCACATTCCCGAAAAAAGTGCCGGTAAAATAAAAATACCTTGCGCCGTCGTATACCATTTTCTGAATGTGGAAACTCTGCTTCCATCGCATTTTCAGCAACTCGGCGCCATCTGAGGAATATTTGTAAAGATACGAACCTGTGAGGTCGCTGCTCTGGTTACCGTGCTGCAGAATGCCCGGCCTGATCATACTTCCGTAATTATAAACATTGCCAGACCGGTCGGTGACCAGACCTTTAGAGACTGCGGGCACGTGAGTATTGAGCGCCCATTTTACGTCCTGACCCTTAAGAACGGCACATAAAAGAAGTGCAATGAGCAGGTGGTTAATTTTCATGATGATGTCAATCTTTCAGGCTGACAGGTACTGCCCCTTTGCAGTGCTGTGCGGCTGATCCGGAAAAAGCAATTTAAATACCACCTGTTTCTGTTGACTATTGGACTCATTGCCGTAAAAAACATTGTGATTAGCTGCTTTTCATACCCAAAATAAAAAAGGTATATTCGTTTAAGAAACGCAAGCAAATGCCATTTCCCGATGATGCCCATCCTGTGGAAATGTGTGGAATGACATTTGCGGCTTAAACAACAAAAACCTTATGAAAATAACATCTATCTTTTTCGGTGCCGCGCTTGTGGCGCTGACTTCATCCTGCGATAACGCCCCGAAAGGCGATAAAGCAACGATTACAGACGAACAATCAGCTGCCAAAGGCGGCGGAATGACGTTTGTGGTGGACACTTCAGATTCCAAGCTGAAATTTACCGGGAACGGAGTGGGGAAAAATCACCCCGGAAAATTCAAAGTTTCCTCAGGAACGGTATCGGTTGAGAACAACCAGATCACTGGTGGAGAATTTGTGATCAACATCAAATCTCTGGAACTGGAAGAAAAAGGCGATATGTTTGAGAAAAAACTTCGTCCACATCTGATGAGCGGCGATTTTTTTGATGCAGAAAAATTCAACACCTCTAAATTCGAGATCACAGCGGTGGAGCCCTATACAAGAGATGACAAAGACACTTCGATTGTAGAAGGCGCTAACTTCAACATCAGTGGTAATCTCACCATTAAGGGCGAAACCAAAAACATTACTTTCCCTGCGCACATCGAGCTGGACGATAACGAACTTGAAGGCAAAGCCAATTTTGATATCGACCGCACACAGTGGAAAATGAATTATGGCAATGACAAAACGCTTGGCGACAAGTTTATTTCAGAAACCGTAAACGTTGAACTGGATCTGAAAGCCAAAAGGCAATAGAGAACAACGAATTTTTTTTGAAAGAGACCGGATTTTTTCCGGTCTTTTTTTTATCCCTTATTCCGGCTCCACATGCACCAGTACATCCGCCAGTTGCGGCATGCGCATGAGCAGATGTTTTTTAAGCGCGTGAGCAATGTCGTGTCCGGCTCTCACGGTTATCTCCGCATCCACAATAACATGTAATTCCACCCGGAAATTCATACCGGTTTTTCTCACATAACATTTTTCTGTATCCATTACTCCGGGCACTTCTGCTGAAAACGCGCGGATGCGCAGCACCATGTCCTCGTAAAAGTCCTCATCCATGATCTCTCCAAGCGCGGGGCGGAAAAGAAGATAACTGTTGTAAAGAATGATCCCGGAGGACACCAGCGCAGCCCAGTCGTCAGCGGCTTCATAACCTTTGCCCAGGTAAAGCGCCAGGGCAATCCCGACAAAAGCTGCAAGCGATGTAATGGCATCGCTGCGGTGATGCCAGGCATCCGCCTTTAAGGAAGAACTGTGAGTTTTTTTGCTTCGCGCAAGTACGATGCGGAAAAAGATTTCTTTTACAATGATCACACCCGCCAGTACATAAAGCGTGTAGGTTTTCGGCAATGCATGCGGTGTCTGAATATTCCGGATACTTTGAACAGCGATAAGAATGGCCGACACCACGAGAAACGCCACAATGAGAAACGTGATCAGCGGCTCCGCGCGGCCATGTCCGTAAGGATGGTTTTTATCTGCCGGCCGCGAAGCATAACGAATGCCTAAAAGCACGAGAAAAGAAGAAAAAATATCGGAAGTAGATTCGATGGCATCGGCCACCAGGGCGTACGAATTACCAAAATAACCGGCCAGACCCTTCACGATTGCCAGTACGGCATTCCCCGTTAAACTGATATAAGTGGTTTTCACCGCGTACTTTTCGACCTGCACACTACAAAATTAAACTTTAGCGCAAAGCCTGCAAGGATCAGATGAAACGGCTTCAGCAATTAATTAACAATAAATACTATGTTTCATAGCCTTTGGCCGCAAGCGGCTGACCTAACTTTGCCGGATGGAACTTGTGATTAAATTGTACTCTGATCAACCCAGCCGCATCGGCATCAAATATGTTTATGATTATCTCGCAGTAAAAGCGTACGAAGATCTCGTGAGAAACCGCCCGAATCCCTGTTTCAGTCTGTATGCCGAACCCAATGTCAATCTGCTTACCATCACCCTGGTGTGCCAGGACACCGGCAACAAATTCCTATACCGCTCTGTTTCCTTTAAACCTGAACAGTTGGTTAAATTAAGGCATCATCTGCAGGTGTATCCTCAACTGCAGTTTGTGCACACCTATCCCAAAAACAACGGCTTACTGGTGGCCAAACCCTTTAAACGTGAATTTTTTTTAAACATCACAGCGCTGGAACTGGTGAGCACGGGAAACTTTAATACCTGATCCATTCAGCGCGGACGCAACTGATTAATGGTAATGTCATTTTCCTGCGAAGCTCTTGCTAAAGACGCCTGCACGTTCACATCGTTTTTAAGGAAAATACCACGCACGGTTTTTTCTACCGGAACTTTTTCAAATGATCCGTACATCTTCAGTGCCTTGTCGATCACTTTTAAATTTTCGTTGCGCACCGCCACATACCTTTCGTTTTCGGTGATCAACCTGAAACATGTGAATGAATTAAGTTCGTTGTTTTCCATTTTCAAAAAGTTCTACGGTTTTTTCAAGATCAATGCCCGGGCCCAGCACCGGCTGAAACAGATCTCCTTGTTCTTTTAAGCGCGCCACCGCATTTGTAATTGTAAAGTCGCTCATTTTTAATCCTTTTTTAACCTCTTCCCAGTGTAATGGCATCGACACGGTAGCGCCCGGTTTAGGACGAACCGCGTAGGGCGCCGCAACAGTGGCCTGAGCCCGGTTCTGTAAAAAATCGATGTACATTTTTCCTTTTCTGTTCTTCACCATTCGTTCAATGCTTGTAAAACGTGGCAACTCGTTGTGCACCATGGTGGCAATAACGCGTGCAAATTCTTTCGACTGTTC
This sequence comes from uncultured Akkermansia sp., assembly GCA_964517305.1. Lineage (GTDB taxonomy): Bacteria > Bacteroidota > Bacteroidia > B-17B0 > Aurantibacillaceae > Aurantibacillus. The sequence continues at coordinate 889 of CAZFCR010000202.1, read as the reverse complement.
GTAGGTGTATTTTGCTCCCATCGGAATATAGACGTGTAGGCCTGTAGAACCACTTGTTTTGCAGTACGAAGGCACGCCGAGGTGATCGAGTACCTTTTTTGTGACACGCGCGGCTTCGATCACCTGGTTAAATGAATTTTTATCCGGATCAAGATCAATGATACACCAGGTAGGATGGTTAGGTTTGCGAATGGTACTGCTCCAGGGATTTATTTCGATGCATCCTAACGAGGCCATGTACAACAAAGTGGCTTCATCATTGCCAACCAGAAAATGTTTATCGCGGTGATCAGCTTCACTGTGGTACAAAAAAGTTTTTACCCAGCCAGGTGCTTTGCCGGTGACGTCTTTCTGATAAAAACTCTTACCGTGAATACCATTGGGATGGCGGTTCAGTGATTGGGGTCGGTCTTTAAGATAAGGGAGGATGTACGGTGCCACCTGATAATAATAGTTGATGAGATCACGTTTAGTGAAACCCGATTCAGGCCAGAAAATTTTACTCAGGTTGGTGAATTTTAACTCGTGACCTTTTATTTTTTTTACCTGCGTTTCCTCCGAAGGATTCAGTAAGGTTTTGCGCTCCTTTTTTATTTCCGGTTTAATGAATGCAGGCTGAGTTTGGACAGACAATTTTTTCGCTACAACCGGCTTCTCCAGTTGAACTTCGTTTGGTGATTTGTCTTCACGCAAGCCTACAAAGGAGGGATGTCGCATCACCCCGTCCTTTGTGAGTTCGGCATAGGTCACCTCACATACCAGACGGGGTTTTAGCCATACTGCCTCAGCTTTGGGTGGATTGGGTCGGAAACGCGATGGTTTGTTGACATCGGGCATCAGCGCGAAGGGGCATTTTTTTGTTGTGATGGATTTAAATTTTTTCATCAGC
>CAZFCR010000201.1:0-6661 GCA_964517305.1 uncultured Akkermansia sp. | reverse complement strand
CATTTCAAATCCTTTCATGCTGATGAAATCATTTCCATTCTCATCAACTGAAGTAGTGATACCACCACCATTACCGCTGTTCTGACCATTTACACCACCGTTATACTCGGTAACCACAGGAGGCTGGTTTGAAACGGCCTGAGCCATGGTGTACTCGGTTTTCTTTAACAACACACCAGCCGGGCTGAAAGTAAGCAACACCGATGACTGGTTCGTGATCACACCATTGTATTCAATGTTTACGTTGGCGTTCATGTTGATCTTCAGCGTACTGTTGCCGCCTATGGCAGTGTTATTCAAACGCACAGTGTAATTATGGTTATTGGTAAGGTCCTGATTCATGATCATCACCTGGATGTTCTGTGAGCTCTGGCTACCAAAAGCTTTTACATTCGCCTGGTTAGTAGTACCGTTCACATAATTACCCCTGAAATGCTCGGCCATCATTTTAAAGTGATAGAAAGCCGGTTTTTTAGCACCTGTGGTTCTGTCAATGTAACCAATGTTCAATTCAGTGTTGTTACCTTCAACCACGCTCCAGATGTTCATGAAGCTCAATCCATTTTTTAAACCCACTGCAAACATCTCTGCGATAAACTGACCACCCACAAAACTGTTCACACCAACACCATTCAGGTTATCAGAAGGACTGTTTTTATAATTCACGTTCGCCTCGGTAATCGCGGTTTTTAAGGCAGCAGATCCGGTACGGTTGTGAGCGGTATTAGCCGCGGCAATTCTGCCATTCAGGTAAGTTAATTTATCCTGAAGACCATTTGGTTTGTTTAATTCAGTGATCACGTCAGACCTGCTTTGTGTTCCGTTAAACTGATAAGTATGGAAAGAGATCACGTCAAGATACAAGCGGCCATTGGCATCACGACCTGTAACGTCATGTGGTCCGTTTGGCGTAGTTAAACCATCAATGATACCGTGGTTAAACCAGGCACACTCAGGCCCGATGGTAAGAATGCTCGGGTCAACCGCTTTCATCGCTGAAGCAAATGGTTTAATATAAGCAGCCACCTGCGAAGCTGTAGTAAATGAATACTCAAGATCCGGTTCGTTACCAATCACCCAGTATTTAATGTTTTTACCCATGGTGATATTGATGTACTGAACCACCTGTGCGGCCTGCTGTGCACTGTATTTACCGTTGTGGTACGACACCTGGATAATTGGCTCAATACCTTTGGCACGCGCCGAGTCAATCATTTTAATATACTGGTAATTGGTTGGCATATCCCTGTCAGGAGCAATACCACCAAAACGGATGATCTGCGCTTTACTGTCGGCAATGTTACCCCAGTTCTGGTGTAATTTACCGCCAAGTACGCGGGTACCGATAGTATCGGGCATCCATGCGTTCTGACCAAAATAGTTAGTAGGAATTGTCTGGGCGTTGTTCTCAACTGCGGTTAATAAACCTAAAGCTAAGACACCGGCCTGGAATATTTTTTTTAAGTTCTTCATTTTAGTTTTTTTTAAGTACATAAATCAACGGGGATTTTCGGCTATTCTTCGACCGCGCTTGTCTATTTATTTTTCCCGTCTGGCGATCGAATATGAAGTGTTTAACGGACACAAGGGTTCGAAGGTTGTAAAACCAACTATGATTTAACCGTTCTTAGCGACAGAATTGCCAGTTTTAGCCAAGAAAGTACCCTTTCTTCAAAAATATGTGAAAAACTAAAAGGACGGAAGATGCCCTGGATATGGCGCTGAATAAGGGTTTCCCCTTACTTAATGATTATCTTTTCTGTCTGCAGTTGATGCTCTGAATGTATGTGGATAAGATAAATACCTGGCGAAAGCTGCGAATTTACTGGTATCCTGGCATTGCCGTCATCATCAGTACCGGTAACAGCCGAATGTACTTTACGGCCATACATATCTGTGATAACAAGCTCAAACGCCCTGTCAGCAAGGGAACTGAGCGTTACCGTAAATTGTCCGTCGTAAGAAGGATTAGGATACACGGTTATATCGGCCAACTGTGTCACACCTGCCTGCACTGCTACGATCTGCGAATATTCCTGCTCACCTGAAAAATCTACCTGAGCGAGCCGGTAATATACTGTGCCTTCTCCCGGAGCATCATCGGTAGTTTCGTAGCGCCGCTCCGACGAACTCGTGCCGACACCTTCAATAAAATTGATGTCATTGAACCGGTATCCATCCACACTTTTCTGAACAATAAAACCCGCGTTGTTCCGCTCGCTTTGTGTGGTCCACCTGAGTACAACACCGCTCCCCTCGCGACTGGCAGCGAATTCTGAAAGACTCACCGGTAAAGCGCCGGCCATTAAAATAAGGCTGGGAGGCAGGTTAGATTGGGCATGCGTAGAAAGTCCGTAAATCTGTTTTTTCAGCAGATTACCATACACATCAAAAGTAAGCACCTGTGTAGACTGGTTGTCGATATTATCGGTGTAACTAACCGCCACGCTCGCGTTGATATTGATCTTAAGCGCCATGGTGCCACCAATTGCCGCGGTATTTAAACGCACTGTATAGCTGTGATTGTTTACAGCATCCTGATTCATGATCATCACATTGATCTGCTGCGCGCTGCGGCTCCCGAAAGCTTTTACGTTGGTGAACGTACTCACACCGCCTGCGTATACTCCCGAAAAATTCTCAGCTACCATTTTATAATGATAATAAACAGGCTTTTTCTTAAATGAAGCCGGATCAATGTAACCGATGTTGAGCGCCACACTGTTGCCCTCCACCACACTCCAGATGTTCATCATGCTCAGGCCGTGTTTCATGCCTGCGCCAAACATCTCAGCAATAAACTGACCGCCAATAAAGCTGTTCACCCCAACTCCATTTAAATTATCAAGCGAATTATTCTGCCAGTTGATGTTGGCCTCTGTAACAGCCGCTGTAAGCGCCGCGGGGCCACTGCGATTATGAAAAGCATTACAACTGGCCAGCCTCGTGTTAAGAGTAGCCAGATTGGCTGCAAAACCGCCGGGCTGTGTAATCTTGGTAATCACCTGGTCGCGCGTCTGGCTGCCATTAAACGGATAAGTATGAAAAGAAACAATATCAATATAAAAACGACCGGCGGAATCACGTCCTGTGATATCGTAAGCGCCCCCGGGCGTGGTGAGTCCGTTAATGATGCTGCTGTTGTACCACGCGCACTCAGGGCCAATGGTCAGTATGGTAGGATCAACCGCTTTCATGGCAGAAGCAAAGGATTTAAAATACACAGCCACCTGTGAAGCCGTATTGTATGAATAAGCAAGGTCCGGTTCATTTCCGATGATCCAGTATTTTACATTGCGTTGTTTTGTAATGTTAACATGCTGTACAATTGCCGCAGCCTGCGCGGCTGTGTAAGCACCGCCGTCAAAGGGCACCTGTATCACCGGTTCCATGCCTTTGGCGCGGATAGAATCTATCATTTTAATGTACTGAAAATTCGTGGGCCGGTTCCGGTCGGCAGCAATGCCGCCAAACCGCACGCTCCTTGCGCCCGAGCCTGTTATGTTGCCCCACTGTTTATGCAGCTTGCCGTTAAGATAACAGGGCGGAGACGCGCAAGCCGCTGCAATACCAATTGTATCAGGCATCCAGGCATTCTGTCCAAAAAAATAAGGCTGTATGTTCTGCGCAGCGACTGAAGATCCGTTGAACAACCATCCGGCGGACCATAGAAAAAAAATAAAATAACGTCCCATGCGCTTAAACTTTACATAACCATAAATTAACTGTGCATTGTTGCCGGCGACGAACAGAGGGTTCCTGACGATTCTTTTTCCCCTTTCGGCTACAATTCGTTTGGTTTAACGGCAAAATAAAAAAAAGGTTAGCGGGCCGGCGACGATTTAACGGTTCTTAGCGATTATTTTTCCTTAACAGCCGATCTTTTTCCGGAACGGTCTTCCGGCAAGTGCATCATAGGTGGCTGATCACCGATAACCGCAGCAGTTTTAAGCAACCACTTGGCGATGCAAAACGCAAACTGAACGAAAAAGAAAATTCTTTTGGCGAACCGCAGGATAAATTTGTACAGACAAACCGTTGCACAAAACAATAATTGTTCGCACTCAACGGGTATACTATTTGCAGAGAAACAACCGAGAACTATGAAACACCAGTACCTGAAAGAAAACACCAGCACTACGCAGCCCGGGAAAACAGTGCGCTATTCAGACGATGATCTGAATGAATTTAAAACGCTGATCCATTCCCGCCTGGATGAAGCAAGAACAGATTACGAATTCCTGAAAGGCAGTCTCACCGGCGAAAACAACAACGGTACCGAAGACACCTCACCTACCTTTAAACTGGGCGAAGATGTTTCCGACATTTTTTCGAAAGAAGAAAATGCGCAGCTGGCAGGCCGCCGACTCAAATACATTGAGCAGCTGAACAACGCGCTCATCCGCATCGAAAACAAAACTTACGGTATTTGCCGCGTGTCAGGACAACTCATTTCAAAAGAAAGGCTGAGAACTGTTCCGCATACCACACTGAGCATGGACGCCAAACAAACTGTCAACGGACAATAAACAAAAAATCATCAATGAAATTCAAAACACACATATTCAACATCAGCCTTTGCACTCTGCTGCTTTGTCATGTGGTTTTATTTTCCCAAACCTTCACATCTTCCAACCTTCCTATTGTTGTTCTGAAAAAAACACAATCATGGCAGCAAATCGATTCTGCCTGGGACGGGTTTGAAATTGTGGTAGACATGGGTATCATCGACAACGGACCCGGAAAACGCAATAACATCACCGACCCGTTCAATAACTACCAGGGAAAAGTGTCCATCAAGGTCCAGGGATCAAGCTCTGTGGGCTGGCCCAAACGTTCGTTCAGGATCACCACACTCAATGCCATGAACGTGGGAACCGATGTGTCATTATTAGGCATGCCACCTCATGAAGACTGGGTGCTGAAAGCACTTTACCAGGATAAAAGTTTTCTGAGAGACGATCTTGGCCACAAGATCTTCAGGGACATGGGGCACTATAGCAGCCGCAGCCGGTTCTTTGAAATGGTGATCGATGGCGAATACCGCGGCGTTTACCAGTTACTTGAAAAAGTAAAACGCGATCGCGGACGTGTCAACATTTCAAAGATGACCCAGGCCGATGTAAGCGGAGATGACCTTACAGGCGGATACATCATTAGTCTTGATAAATTTGTTCCGGGAGTTGACAAAGGCTGGCACAGCAAATACAAGTCAAACGCCACCGGCGACTCAGCCAACTTTTACCTTTATATATATCCGAATCCTGACAGCATCATGCCGCAGCAAATGAACTACATTAAAAATTATGTAGATCAGTTTGAAGATGCCATGATGGCGCCTGATCTGTCGAAATCAAATTACCAGCGTTTTATTGATGTACCAAGTTTCGCCGATAATTTTATTCTCACCGAACTCTGCCGCAATGTAGATGGATACCGCTCCAGCACGTTCTTTCACAAAGACAAAGCCTCGAGCGGCAACGGAAAATTAAAAGCCGGTCCGGCATGGGACTTTAACATCGCTTTCGGCAACTGTTTACCGAACTTTGGAAGCGATCCTTACTGGTGGGCTTATGACCAGAACACCAACGTGAATTTCATTCCCTTCTGGTGGAAAAAACTGATGAGTGATTCCCTTTTTAAAAACGAACTGAGGTGCCGTTATCAGAAACACCGCGCCGGGGTGCTGAGTGAAGCTCACCTGTTTAACTACATCGATCAGATGGCCGCTCATCTTGAAGAAGCGCAGGTCAGAAACTATCAGCGGCACCCAATCCTGGGGCAGGTCATCTGGCCCGGACCCTCGCCTGCTCCTGCAACCTACGCAGGTGAAATAGGTTATCTTAAATGGTGGCTGCACGAGCGTTTGTTATGGATGGACAAACAACTGGCCGGTACCTGCGTGGTAACGGTAGCCTCCAACGACCCTGCCAACATTCAACTACGTTCAGGTCCCAACCCGTTTGGAGAGTCTTTTGAACTAACTTACCATACCGGCGACAACACCTTTGTAAAAGCCGAACTTCTGGGAGTGATGGGGACCCGTGCCATGCTCATCAGCGAAGGAACCAAAAACGAAGGAATGCACCAGGAAACCATCAGTACCAGCCAGATCCCTGTAGGACCTTACATCCTGAAACTCACCATGAACAATGAAGTTTATTACCAGAAACTTCTTAAAATAAACAACAATTAAACCTAAAAAAACAAACACATACAATGAAACCAATCAAATCAAATAAGTTGTTCATTAACCTGGCCGTGATAGCGCTCCTTTCGTTCAGCGCAGCATCCTGCGAAAAACCCGAAGGAAAAGGTGGCAAGGCAACCGTCACCGGAAAGGTGTATGCTTACGACTTCGATAACACCCAGAATTACATGCTGTCGAAAGGTTACAGCGCCGACGAACGTGTTTACATTACCTACGGTACCAGCAATACCATCGGCGACGATGTACGCACCTCGGCTGACGGTTCATTTGAATTTAAATATTTAAATAAAGGACGGTATAAAATATTTGTAAATTCACTCGATACAAGTATTAAAGTGAAAGGCAACGATTCGTACAAACCAGTCTTCAGGGAGTTTGAAATCAAAGATGCCAAACAAACAATAAAACTTGACGACATCATTATCAATAAATAATTATGAAAAAGATAAG
>CAZFCR010000200.1:1523-6670 GCA_964517305.1 uncultured Akkermansia sp. | reverse complement strand
ATGATCAAAGCCAATCACGCGTTTAATCCGTATAACAAACTGGCTTATTTTTTTAAAGGCAGAGACCTGCTGGATGCGGACATTACAGCCTATCCCAAAAATGTGGAATTGCTTTTCCTCAGGTTCTGTGTACAGACCAATGCACCGGGTTTCCTGGCTTATTCAGGTATGATCAAAACCGATAAGGAAATAATTCTGCAGAACTATGGCCTGGTGACAGATTCAGATCTGAAAAAAAGAATCGGAGAATACCTGCTCTGTTCAAAATACTGTTCGGGTCCTGAAAAAGATGCGCTCAGAAAGGGATAAAATTTTTAAAAAATCAAACGATTAGCTGTTTTAAGTGTTCCTGAAATGATGCAGAAAAAAAGAATCCTGATCTTCCCTTTTAACCTCATGTCGCACTACCTGCGCTGTATTACCCTCGCAAAACGGTACAGCAACTGCGATATTTTGTTCGCTTCATCGGGTTCCTACAACAGCTTTGTGTTCGAAGCGGGTTACCAGATATTTGAGACCGAAACATTTGACGCGGAACTGGTGATGAAACAGGCTGCAGAATTCAGCTTTGCATGGCTCAATAAAACCGACATCGAAAAAGTATTCCTGTCGCAGGTGAAGGTTATTCAGGATCTAAAGCCCGATCTTGTGATTGGCGATACCTCCCCCACCCTTAAAATGGCAGCCGAAAAAACCGGTGTCACTTATATCTCGCTGATGAACGGTTACATGAGCAAATATTACAAGGGCGTAAGGCCCGTGTCGAGAACACATTACAGTTATAAATACATGTTAAGGTTGTCGCCGGGAATAAGAGATTTTATCACGGTAGTCGCGGAGCGGGCTGCTTTTAAAGCGGCGCACAGGCCATTCAGATCACTCAGAAAAAAACACAAACTGAATAAGCTCAGTTCTTACCTCGATGAACTCGAAGGTGATCAAAACCTGATCTGTGATGAAGAGCGCCTTTTCCCTCAACAGAATTTACCTGAAAATTACGAAGTAATCGGTGCCCTCATGTACCGGTCTCAACATACAAATACAGAAGAAGTGCCTGCGGAAGAAAATGGAAAACCAGGCATCGCCATTTGTCTGGGCAGCAGTGGTAACTGGGAATCGCTGAGCTTTCTTCAACAGGACAAATACCAACACCTGCGGTTTATTGTTGCCGGTGATCACCGCCGCATTTTAAAGGGCAAACAGTTTATTCACCGATCCTTTGTTAACTTCGACGCGATACTTCCACATTGTTCCCTGATGATCTGTCATGGTGGAAACGGCACTATTTATGAAGGTTTGAAACACAATACTTTTATGTTGTTTATCACCCACCATTTTGAGCAGGAATGGAATGCCATGCGGGTGCAGGATTTGGGTTACGGACGCGTGATCAATGATGCGCCGGAAATGCAGTTCGATGCCTGTCTCGGAGAGTCAGTAGCGGCTCAGCTGTTCAGCGAAACGCCTAAAGAGACTGCCTCCCTGACCCTGGTGCTTGAAAAGTAAAAACAAGATAAAACAGGGTTTCTTTTTAGTGCCAGAGTCGGTTTTTTTATTTACGGCCACGGCATCTATCACTGCAATACTTTACCTCTTCCCAGCAGCGTTCCCATTTTTTCCTCCAGCTAAAGGAGCGTTGACATCTTTCACAAATTTTTAAAGGCAGATGTTTTTTCTTTAAACGCTTATTCAATTTTTTTTGGCCAGGAATCAGGTTTCGCATAACTCAGTCTTGCAAGCGGAACGGCGGTATAATAAGCATCAAGTCCCGCACAGGTTACTGAACCCGCGCGCACAAGATCTACAAAGCCGTCACTGCCCAGCACATGATCCGGGAGTGTAACGCTGACAATCTTACCGATCACAATCAGCGTGCCGTTCACCGGAATATCAATAACCTCGTGAAGTTCCACTCCTATCTGTACAGAACTTTCTTTTACAAAAGGTGCCGCAAAATCGGGCTTAAAAGCTTCAGTCAGTTTTGCGCCTGAAAACTCAGATATCTCAGCGGGATAACGTGCCGAGGTCTGATGCGCATTTTCGTAAAAAGCAGCTGTCACGTGATTGACAGTAAAAACTTTCATCTGTCTGATGTTTTTGAGCGTATGCCTTTCAACGGAATCAGGACGTACCACGAAGCCAAGCAGGGCGGGAGTTGCGCCGAGATGGAACAGTGAATTAAATGCGGCCAGGTTGGTATTTCCCTTGTTGTTAATGGTGCCAATGAGCGCAAGGCTTTTAAAGCCTCCGAGCGAATTAATGAAAGTGGTTCGAAATCTTTGTTCGAAAGCCTGTATGTCTTCCTGCAATAATTCCATGGTGTTTATTGTTTGATCCGGTTGGCTCCGCCATCTGCAGCAATCACTTGTCCGGTAATCCAAGATGATCGGGACGAAAGCAGGAAGGCTGCCAGTTCGGCAATGTCGGACGGGCTGCCTATTTTTTTTAAGGGATTTCTTGATCTTGCCATTTCGGCTTTTTCGCTGGTTGAAAGAAACTTTTCCGCCAGCGGCGTCTGCATCAGCGAAGGTGCAATGGCATTCACGCGGATTGATGGCGCCAGCTCTGCCGAAAGGGCCACCACCAGTCCCTCCAACGCTGCCTTGGCCATAGAAACCGAACTGTGAAAGGTAAAGCCTGTTTGGGCGGCCACTGAACTGATGTACACAACAGATCCCTGACCTTCTTTCAGGTTCGGAAGGTATTTCTGCGTCACAAGCGCCGCGCCGAGGGCATTGATTAAAAAATCAGATTGAAAAGTTTCTTTCTTCATCCTCGCAAAAGGCCCCAGGTTGATGGTTCCCGGGAAATAGACAAGACCATGAAGCGGTTCTGTTATCGGCGGTAAAAATTCCGTTTCATACTTTTCAACCGGGTGAACCTGGTCGTAACCATTCAGCGAAGGTTTTGTGGTCAACGCTATTGTAGTATCACCCTCTGCTTTGAGGATCGCAGCCAAAGCCAGCGCTGTGGCTGATGAGGCACCTGCTATCAGGTAGTTTCTATTCATGAATTGTATTTAAAATTTCCGAGGAAATATCTCTCTGTACCAACAAAAGTTTGGCTCAATATTACCCGAGATAATAAACAAATCAGGGCGCAAATTGTTTAAACCATGAAATCATGAAGAATCCTATAGACAGAGACAAAACAGCCGAAGAGCCCGGCCTGCTCGCTTATCCGCATACCATTGGCAGCCCCTTGTTAATCCTGCCGACAAAGGGAAAATCAAACACCGCGCCTTAACAGCCATGCAGGAACAAACCAATGTGCAGCTCAGGCAGATCCAGGGGCAGGTTGAACTTTTACTCCGGCAGGCCAACCAGATCAGGGAACGGATCAGCATCAGTGAAAAAATTTACCAGGCCGATATGTCTTTTGAACCGTTTATCGGAAACACCTATCATCTTTATGAAATCAACGGCGCGTACAAACTGATGCTCATCGGGCCGGATGAATGGGGAAGATCAAAAGGAAAAGAACTTCTGTTTATCTGCTCGGCGAAACTGCTTAGCGATCATACCTGGGAACTGCTCACCTGAACAAACAAAACCCCTCAGATGCTCTGAAGGGTTTGTTTTGCTATCACGGAAAATTGGCCGCGTAATTATTTTTGGATACAAACCTATCTGGTAATGGTGTTACCTTCCATGGTTACAGCGCCGCTGCGGGCCATCGCGCGCCCATCGAGGCTGGCGCCGGTATTAAGCGAAATGGATTCCATCACCATAAACGTTCCTTTAAGAACAGAAGAAGTTCCGAAAGTTGCCGAGCTGCCTATCTGCCAGAAGATATTGGAAGCCTGAGCACCACCGCTGAGGATGATCTTACGATCGGCAGTGGTTGTGAATGCTGAAGCCACCTGGATAATAAAAACAGCGTTGGCGTTGCCCTTTGCATCAAAAGTTACATCGCCAGAAGAAATTTCAATCGAAGATGTTGACTTGTAAAGTCCGGGAGTCAGCGTTAATCCGCCGATGTTACCGGCTATGCTCACAATGTCGGTGCTGGTTCTACCGGCCGCATCGTTATAAGCTACGGTGAGACTCAGCTTTGCGTTGTTGGCCAGTGTATCATTGATGTGCATGGTCCCGTTCAGTATCCCCGGAGGAAAACCACCTACAGAGGTTCCCGGACTCAGGCCCATGTCGCCCGTAATGATGGTGGCACCTGTATTGGTAATGCCGGAGCCGGCCAGCACCGCCAGATTGGCCGCGGTACCCAGGTTAATACTGGTGTGAACAGTGGTTTGAATTGGAATGACAATTGGGTTGGAGGTCGCAGGTGGCGGTGTCTCAGATTCAGGTTCAGTTTTTTCTTTTTTACACCCGATCATACATAATCCAGATACAAGTGCGATAGAGGTCAATACAGATAATAATTTCATTTTTTTGATTTAGGTATCCCCGCAGGGAATGTGAATACATTTTCACACCACAAAGGTGGGCAAACGGTTCTCTTTATTATTACAGAAGTAAACTGAAGTGTTACACAAGTCACACATTTGTTTTGCGGTCAAAAACCTCAATACAGGCAGGTGTTTTCGATCAACAGCAGGTAAACTGGCATGCCCACGGTGATGTTGACAGGGAATGTAACTGCCAGGGCCATTGGTAAAAACAAACCGGGATTTGCTTTTGGCACAGATATCTTCATGGCCGCGGGAACGGCGATATAGGAGGCGCTTGCGGCCAGAACAGCAAACATGAACCGGTTGGAAACATCGTGTGTGACCAGCGAACTTACCATCGCTATCGCACAGCCGTTAAAGAGCGGGATCAGAATTGCAAACACCACTGGAAACCAGCCGAACGAAAAAAAAGCTTTCAGTTTTCTGCCGCTCGTAATGCCCATGTCGAGTAAAAAAATCGCGAGAAATCCCTTAAAAAGATCATTGGTAAAAGGTTTTATCCCTTCAGCCTGTTTCGCGTTCGCGAGGTAACCAATGGTTAAACTCCCCAGGATAAGTAAAACACTGCCATTGGTAAACGAATGTTTGATAGCAGATCGTTTTTCTATTCTTTCACCCGAATCTTTATTAAACACTGAGATCAGCACAAGCCCTATCACAATGGCGGGCGACTCCATCAAAGCCATCACCGCCACCATGTGCCCGTGAAGAACCAGTTGCCGCGCGTCGAGATACG
>CAZFCR010000200.1:0-1513 GCA_964517305.1 uncultured Akkermansia sp. | reverse complement strand
GAGACCGCGGTAACAAAGGTAACGGCGCTCACCGAACCATAAGCAGCGGCAATCGCGCCTGCATCAAATACACTGAGCTTTTTTTTGAGAATAAAAAAGGTATAAAGGGGAATTGCTACAGAAATAATGATCCCGAACAGCATCGACCAGCCTATTTCACTGGTAATGGTTTCGTGCGACAACTCCTGTCCGCCTTTAAAACCGATGGCAAACAAAAGATACAGCGAGATAAATTTGGAAGAGTTGGGCGGAATTTCGAGGTCGCTTTTTAAATACACCGAAAAGATGCCAAGCACAAAAAACAATAAGGCCGGGTTGGTTAAATTCTCTGCAAGTAAATTATAATCCATATTTATCAAGGGTTGCAGGCGTCACAATACATGGCCTCTTCAGTTTGTTTATTGTTTGGATACTTTTTTTCCAGCCGGTGTTTGCATTTTTTACAGGCATAGACATGACTGAGTGTTGAATTGGTAGGACGGTTGCACAACTCACAGGGCAAACCTGGTTGCGCAGAGACGATGCCAAAACCCGGAAAGTCGCAAGCAGGACAACGTGACTTTATTTTTTCCGCAAGCTGGATAGCGGCTTTTTCAATAACGCGCATTCTGGAGGGATTATACATGGCACGCATGTCGGTCTCCACAAATAATTTTCCGTACTTCGAAATAAAGTGATTAAACGTGTCCCTGAGATGTTCAGGCGATATTATTCCTTTAACTGTCTCTGTAAAATTGTCCTTGCTGTTTTTGATGATGAGTCCGTGTGAGGGAAACCCCGCAGTTTCAGCAAAGGCCATCAGTTCAGCCTCTGTGGTGATTTCGCTGCCATTAAAATTGGTATCAGTGCTCACTTCCCGCACAAGCACCTCCAGGCCGCTTCTTTTGTCGATGAAGATCAGTAACTCTTCATTCACGGCCACAAAACAATAACCCGGATGAGGGCCGAACGAACCTTCGCTGGCAATGGCGAGCTCACACTGGCTGAGTTGCATGCCGGCAAGGCATTTTTTTCTGACCGTGGTAATGGGGCCATCTTCCCTTTGGATCTCGCCGCTGAATGTTCCAAACTGATCGGTGTCAAAATCTTCAGATACAACACATCGCACGCCAAGTTCTTTCTCCATCACCGGAGCAATTATTTTCTCCTTCCCGTGTTTTGTAACAATCAGCAGCTTATCGTTAAGGAACATCATTTCTTACCCGTCAATAAGGGAAATTGTTATTTCAGAATTCACCACCAGTTTTTTGTTCTTTGTTTTGGCTTCTGCCAGAATAGACTTTAATTTTTCCATTTCCTTTTTCAGCGCCGGAATTCTTTTTTGTGCTGTTTCATCATCTTTGCCATACCTTTCCTGAGATCCGAAATTTTTCATTTTATGAAAGTGGATCTTGGTTGTAAAAATATTGGTCAATATTTCGTCAGCTTCTTCGCTGTTGAATTGACCCTCTATGAGCGTCAGCTTTTCTGTGTTTTTCATGGTTGTAGATTGCGCAGATTGTTGGTCGGATAA
>CAZFCR010000199.1:0-6701 GCA_964517305.1 uncultured Akkermansia sp. | reverse complement strand
TCGTTATCAGGGGGTTATTTTTTAGAAAAGCTCTAATTGTAACTTTCCCATTCACCGCGCCATTCGCTGAATAACGCCAAATGATCCTAAAGACGGTTAAAACATTTGAGAATTCATCTATTCTCTGTATCTTGTTAACTGATCCGGAACACTTTCGAATCCGGCAGCGCGCTGCAGTATCATCCATTTGCCAACACTGCTATGGTGCAATATTTTTTTTCCAACAAAAGCAAAACCCATTTAATAAGTATATTTATCCTTTGATACACTATGGAATACAATACACAATTACCTCATCTTATCATTCCTGAATACGGACGTAATATCCAGGGAATGATCGAATACTGCTGCACCATTAAAGAAAGAGACGAAAGAAATCTCTGTGCCAGAGCCATCATCCAGGTGATGGCGCAACTTAATCCTCCGCTTCGCGACCAGGCCGATTTTACGCATAAACTCTGGGACCACCTGTTTATCATCTCGCAATTTAAGCTTGATGTTGACAGTCCTTACGCGAAACCGCACCCTGAAACATTTAACGAAAAACCCAAGAGACTTGATTATCCTAAAGGCAGGATCCGCTACAAACATTACGGGAAAACAATCGAGGAAATAATTAAAAAAGCCCGGGAACTTCCTGAAGGCAACGAACGCAATGAACTCACGCGACAAATTGCCAACCACCTTAAAAAGTCTTATTTTAACTGGAACAAAGACACCATTACCGACGATGTGATCCTCAAAAATCTCACCGAACTGTCGAACGGAGAACTTAAAGTGGAAGGCACTGCGCCCCTCAGCTCGCACCAGGAGCTGCGTACAGGTCCGGCCAAAAAATTCTTTCACAAAAACAACAAACACAAAAACAACCATCATAAACACAAAAACAGGAAATTTTAATTTTTTTTATGGCAACTTTTGAAGTACAGGGAGGGCATAGACTAAAAGGTGAGATCATTCCACAGGGCGCGAAAAATGAGGCGCTCCAGGTAATCTGTGCAGTGCTCCTCACCAAAGAAAAAGTAACCATCGGCAATGTTCCCAACATTGTTGATATTAATAAACTGATTGATCTGCTTCGCGAACTCGGCGTAAAGGTTGAGAAAACAGGACACGAAGAATATACCTTCCAGGCCGACGATGTTAACGTTGATTATCTCGTATCTCCTGAGTTTAGAAAAAAAGGTGGCAGTCTTCGCGGCAGTATGATGGTGGTTGGTCCTATGCTGACCCGATTCGGAAAGGCTTACATGCCAAAACCGGGTGGCGATAAAATTGGCCGGCGCCGTGTAGATACCCACTTCCTGGGGTTTGAAGCCCTTGGCGCGAAATTTAACTACAAAGCCGAGGAAGAGATTTTTGAAGTAGAAGGAAAACATCTGAAAGGCACGTACATGCTTCTGGATGAAGCTTCGGTTACCGGAACCGCCAACATTGTGATGGCCGCAGTGTTGGCCGAAGGCACCACTACCATTTATAACGCGGCCTGCGAGCCTTATCTGCAGCAGCTATGTAAAATGCTGAACCGCATGGGCGCAAAAATAACCGGCGTTGGCTCAAATTTACTGACCATTGAAGGTGTTAAAGAACTGAAAGGCACTACCCACCGACTGTTGCCCGACATGATAGAGATCGGTTCCTTTATCGGAATGGCAGCGATGACACAGTCTGAGATCACCATCAAAGACGTGAGTTACGACAACCTTGGCGTAATACCAACCATCTTCGGACGTCTGGGCGTTAAGATGGAGCGCCGTGGTGATGATATTTTTATTCCGGCGCAGGAACACTACGAGATAGACACCTTCATCGACGGATCTATACTTACCGTGAGTGACGCCATCTGGCCGGGTTTTACACCTGACCTGATCAGTATCGCACTCGTAACAGCGATACAAGCCCGCGGCAATGTGCTCATCCATCAAAAAATGTTTGAAAGCAGGCTCTTCTTCGTTGACAAACTGATAGACATGGGCGCACAGATCATCCTGAACGATCCGCACCGTGCCACAGTAATGGGACTCGACCGCAAACTCCAGCTCCGGGCCATTCAGATGGCCAGTCCCGATATCAGGGCAGGTGTTGCTTTGCTGATAGCAGCCTTAAGCGCTAAGGGCAAAAGCGTAATTTTTAATATTAATCAGATAGACCGTGGTTACCAGCATATAGACACCCGTCTTAACGCCATTGGCGCTGAAATTGTAAGAAAGGAAAAATGAAAGCTATTTTAAACATTGGGTTCGCTGCCCTGCTCGTGGGTACTGCAGCGTTTACCCCGCCTCTTAAAAAAGAGAATTCAGTTACACAGGTAAAACCCGTTGTTGGTCTTAACCTGGGCAACAAGGCGCCTGAAATTGCGCTTAAAAATCCAAACGGTGAGATCATCAAACTTTCGTCGGTAAAAGGCAAACTGGTGCTCATTGATTTCTGGGCAAGCTGGTGCGGGCCCTGCCGTTACGAAAACCCTGCTGTTGTTAAAGCCTATAAAGAATACAAAGACGCAAAGTTCAAAGGAGGAAAGGGTTTCACGATATACAGTGTGTCGCTTGACGCTAATCCCGACGCCTGGCGAAAAGCAATTGCCGCCGACGGGCTTGCGTGGGAATACCATGTGAGTGACCTCCAGGGCTGGAACAACGTTGCCGCGCAGCAATATGGTGTAAGCGGTATCCCAACGAATTTCCTCATCGACGAAAATGGTATTATTGTAAATAAAAACCTGAGGGGGAAAGACCTCACAGATGCTCTCGAAAAGTTAGTGATCAAATAAACATGCGTGTCATTGTTATTTTTTGCCTGCTGAATATCAGCCTTGCTTTCGGCCAGAAAGACACTCTCAGGATCAGTCCGGGACAAACTGCGCCGCCATTTATCATGCAGGTGAAAGGCTCAGCCATTCAGGGTATAACAATGCCATACATGAAAAAAATTGTACTGCTGCATTTCTGGAACAACAACGAGCAGAGCCGCCACCAGAACAAACAGCTGAAAAAACTTTCTCAGCTTTACAGGAACGAGAGCTATAAAAACGCAGAAGGTTTTGAAGTAATTGCCATTGCCGTGCAGGCTGACAAAAAAAGCTGGCAGGAAGCCATCAGCAGAGACACGCTGAACAACTTCACCCACGGCATTGCCCCGAAAGGCTTTGATGACGAGGCCTGCAAAAAATACGGTGTCACCTCGCTGCCCGCCGATTTTCTGATTAATGAATCGGGCAAAGTTATCGCCATTAATCCAAGAATGGCAGACATTGAGAACATGCTTGATGAAAACAAAAATTTTCAGCCCATCATAAAGGACATCAGCGGCGTTCTGGCGCAGTCGTCGAACAAAGATGACGCCCTTAAATTCAGTAAAATTTATCTTCTGAACGGTTATGGGGATTCGCTGGCCCGCGCCCTTTCCAACGACAAAGGCGCTTTTACATTTTATGATGTTAAGCTGAGCCAGGATTTTATGCTGAAAGTGGATAATAAAACAGACATCAACACATCGGACCCCATTGCGCTGTATTCACCCGAAAACGAATTTATAATGGACGGGCAAACACGCGACAAGGGATTTGTATTTTATATTTCTGCCCGGTCGAGCAACAAACTCGTAAAAAAGGACACTTCCATGGCTTTATACGGCGAGATCGACATCATTAAAAACCTTGTATTTGGCGGCAATGGCAGATCGTTAAACGCCAAGGACGAAAAAGATCTCGCTCCGATCGTGACCCGCCTGCAGAAAAACAAATCACTCAAACTCGAACTCATTACCCATACAGATGCCAGGCTCGAAAAACAAGCTGCGCTTGATCTCACCACCGAACAGGCTGTTTTGCTTAAAAATTATTTTGAGAAAAAAGGCATATCACCTTCCCGTATCAGCGCCATTGCGAGGGGAAATACAGAACTCCGGAAACGCTGCGACGGCACCATCGACTGCCGGGAAGAAGACCACAAACTGAACCGCAGGGTGGAGTTTTTAGTCTACAAAGACTGACAAAATATCCTATAAAATTTATGGCAAAATAATTGAATCAGAAGATGGTACAATCTTATTAAACCGTCGCGGAACCATGCAAAACAAGGAAAACAAGCAAAAAGACGAAAACACAGAGAAAGAGGCAATGCAGCAGGAAACTGACATAAAGGCCGAAAACACTGAAAACACTGACGAAAAATCCGGTTCAGATAAAACCGCGGAACTCGAAGCAAAAACAAACGAGCTGAATGACAAATACCTCAGGTTGTATTCTGAATTCGACAATTACAGAAAAAGAACCATCAAAGAACGTTCAGACCTCATTAAAACCGCGGCTGAAGACGTGTTTAAGGCTATTTTACCGGTAATTGACGATTTTGAGCGTGCCATCAGGGCAAATGAAAACGTGGACGATACCAAGGCCATGAAAGAAGGCATGCAACTCATCTACAATAAATTTAAAAATTCTGTTCAGCAAAAAGGGTTGAGCAGCTTTGAGAGCGTTGGCCAGACTTTTGATCCGGACCTGATGGAAGCCATCACCCACATGCCTGCGCAGGATGACGCGCAAAAAGGCAAAGTGATTGATGAAGTGGAAAAAGGATATAAACTGGGCGACAAAGTGATCAGGTTCGCGAAGGTGGTAGTAGCACAATAATTATAAAGCGAACAAACAAACAGGCATTATGTCGAAGAGAGATTATTACGAAATATTAGGCGTTTCAAAAAGCGCCACTGACGAGGAGATAAAAAAGGCATACCGCAAACTTGCCATTAAATACCATCCCGATAAAAACCCGGACGACAAACAAGCCGAAGACAAATTTAAAGAAGCGGCCGAAGCTTACGAAGTGCTGAGCGATGCCGAAAAACGGCAGCGTTATAACCAGTTCGGACACGCGGGTGTGGGTGGCGCCGGCGGAGCAGGCGGTTTCGGCGGCATGAACATGGACGACATCTTCAGCCAGTTTGGTGACATTTTCGGAGGCGCTTTTGGTGGATTCAGTGGCGGAGGCGGCCGGGGCCGCAGAACCACACGAGGCACCAACCTGAGGGTGAAAGTGAAACTGTCTTTAAAAGACATTGCCAATGGCGTAGAAAAAAAAATAAAGGTCAACAAACACGTGTCCTGTAAAACCTGCAACGGCAGCGGAGCCAAAGGCGGACAATTTGAAACCTGCCGGCCCTGCAACGGCACGGGCGCCATCACAAGGGTTCAACAGACCATTCTGGGCGCCATGCAGACACAAAGCACCTGCAGTGCATGCCACGGAGAAGGCCGAATTGTTAAAGACAAGTGCGGTACCTGCCACGGTGATGGCATTGTAAGAGAAGAAGAAGTGATCAGCATCAACATCCCTGCCGGTGTAGCCGAGGGCATGCAACTGAGCATGCAGGGAAAAGGAAACGCGGCACCGAGGGGCGGCATTAATGGTGATCTCCTCATTCTTATTGAAGAAGAAGAACACCCGCATTTAAAACGCGAAGGCAATCACCTGATCTATTACCTCAATATTGGTTTCCCCGACGCTGCTCTTGGAACCAGCGTTGAAATTCCTACCATCGACGCCAAAGCAAAGATTAAGATTGATCCGGGTACACAAAGCGGCAAGGTGCTGCGCCTTAAAGGCAAAGGCCTTCCCGACGTTAATTCGTATGGCAGAGGTGATCTTCTTGTGGAGATCAGCATTTATACGCCAACCCACCTCAGCAATGAAGAAAAGAAAATTCTCGAAGGTTTTAAAGAATCAAAAAACTTTGAACCTAACCCAAGCAAAAAAGAAAAAGGATTTTTTGACCGGATGAAAGAATACTTTGACTAAGAAAAATTTGTTTGCAATTAAAAACCGTCTTCGCGACGGTTTTTTATTTCTGGTTGATGCGTTTATTGAGGATCAGCGTTACTTTGGTGCCGCGGCCCAACTCTGAGTCAATTTCTATTTTACCGTGGTGGCTCTCTACAATTTTAAATACAATCGACATTCCCAGTCCTGTTCCTTCACCCACATCCTTGGTTGTAAAAAACGGTTCGAATACTTTTTCTTTCACCTCTTTGCTCATGCCAATACCAGTGTCTTCAAACTCCGCGTAAATCTTGTTGTCCTTCTCATAAGTGGTGACGATCAGTTTGTTGTATTCGCGGTGCGTGTTTTTATTGATCGCGTAAATGGCGTTGCTCATAAAATTCATAAACACCTGGTTAAGCTTACCCGGATAACATTCAATGAATGGCAGGTTTCCAAGATTCAGAATTACTTCGGTGTTCCGCGGAACCGAACTGCGCAGGAGAATAAGTGTTGATTCGATGCCCTCGTTGATATTGGCTTCTTTTACATCACTTTCATCCAGTCGCGAAAAATTTTTAAGACCAGATACAATTTCGGCTGTACGTTTTGCGCCATCGTCGATCGCAGCCAGCAAAGTGGTGATCTCGGATTTAAGATAAGGCAAGTCGATTTTTTTCTTAAAGTCCTCCACCTCCTTCAGTTTTTCAGGTACATCGCTTTCAGGTGTTATGTTCTCATAACGGTCGATCACCTGCAGTACCTCCTGGATGTCCATCCGCAAAGGCGTGAGGTTGGCACTTACAAAGTTGATGGGATTGTTGATCTCATGCGCAATTCCGGCGGTAAGTTGACCAAGTGAAGCCATTTTTTCGGCGTTTACCAGCTGGGCCTGTGCATCCTTCAGATTGGTGAGTGTAACATTGAGCTCGCCGTTGGTAGCTT